>NZ_JBHVCT010000007.1:0-24224 GCF_042803195.1 Streptomyces sp. NPDC057428 | reverse complement strand
TGAGCGAATTGGGGGGGGCGTGTGTGTGCTCTCCCCGGCGGTACGCCGGTCCGGGGGGGGCCCCCCCCCCCCGCCCCCCCCCACCACCCGCATGTCCGCTTACGGTCGTCCCGCTGTGAGTCGCCGATCAACGGCGGCCGCCCACAAGGGAGATCAGGGGGTGTGCTCGTGCGGATCGGACTCCTCACGGACGGTGGCTATCCGTATGCGACCGGTGAGTCCAGACTCTGGTGCGACCGTCTGGTGCGCGGTCTGCCCCAGCACGAGTTCGACCTCTTCGCGCTCAGCAGGTCCGCCGACCAGGAGCAGCAGGGCTGGGTCAGGCTGCCCGACCGGGTCGGCCGGGTGCGGACCGCGCCGCTGTGGACGTGCGAGGACGACGCCCTTCACGCCCGCCCCGCCCGGGGCCTGCCACGCAACTTCGCGACCGGCCTCGGGCGTTCGTACGGGCGGCGGGACCGGCGGCGCTTCACGGCGCACGTGACGCAACTCGTTGGCGCGGTCTGCGCGGGCGGCGACACCGGTCCGGAGTCCGGGGGACTGGTGGACACCGCCGCGGCGGCCCGGTTCACCGACGGCCTCTACGGGCTCGCCGAACTGGCCCGGGACCGGGGGGGACTGCCCACCGCCCTGCGCTCCGAGGCGACCGTACGCATCGTCGAGTCCGCCTGCCGCGCCCCGGGGACCGGGCGGACCGTGCACAGCGCCACCGTCCCCGACTACCTCGCCTTCGCGGCCGCGCTGGAGTGCGCCCTGCGCCCCCTGTCCCTCGACTGGTACGAGGATGACGGGCTCGGATCCGTCGACGTGTGCCACGCGGCCTCCGGCGGCGCCGCTGCCCTTCCCGGGCTGCTGGCCAAACGCTTCTTCGGCGTACCGCTGCTGGTGACGGAACACGGCGTACCGCTGCGCGCCCACTACCTCGCGGCGCCCGAGGGCGAGCTCGGCGCACCCGTACGCGCCCTGCTGGCCACCTTCCACGGGCTGCTCGCCTCGGAGGTCTACCAGCAGGCCGCACTCATCACCCCCGGAAACACCCATGTCCGCCGCTGGCAGGAGCGGTTCGGGGCCGAGCGCGGCAAGCTGCGCACCGTCTACCCGGGGATGGAGGCGCGGCGGTTCGGCGACGTGGGGGACCGGGACGACGCCGGCGGCCCCTGCACGCTGGTGTGGATCGGCCGGATCGAACCCGCCAAGGACCTGATCGCGCTGCTGCACGCCTTCGCCGAGGTGCGCCGGTCCGAGCCGGACACCCGGCTGCGCATCTTCGGCGCCCCGGTCCAGGGGGCCGAGGGTGAGACGTACCTGGACCGGTGCAAGGCGCTCGCCGCCCAGCTCTTCCCCGACGAGGCCATGGACGCGCACACCGTCGGCGACAGCCCCGTCACCTTCGAGGAGATCGGCGGACCGGAGGTACCCGACCTCGCGGAGGCCTACGCGGCGGGCGGGGTCGTCGTGCTGTCCAGTGTCGTGGAGGGCTTTCCCATCAGCCTCGTCGAGGCGATGTTCTGCGGAAGGGCCACCGTCTCGACGGACGTGGGCGCCGTGGTCGAGATCGTCGGCGGCACCGGCCTGGTCGTGCCCCCGCGCAATCCGCGGGCACTCGCCGACGCGTGCGTCGCGCTCCTACGCGACCCAGAGCGCCGGGCGCGTCTGGGAGCCGCCGCGCGCGCCAGGGCGCTCGAACTCTTCACGGTGGAGCAGAACCTCGCCGCGTTCCGCGGGATCTACCTGGACCTGGTGGGACAGGCCCCGGCTCGGTGGGCGGATCTGGCGGGGCCCGCGGACCCCGCCGGCCCGCCACGGCCCTTCGCCACACCCCCGGAGGCCCACGTGATGGGAGTACTGCCGCCCGAACCGGCGGCGTCGGGTGCGGCCAGGCTGCCGAGCTGGGCCCTCGGCGCCGAGGGCGTGTGCGCCGGCGCGCGCGGAGCGGGGGACGGGGATGCGTGACGAGACGAGCGGCCACGACCACGGAGGTGCCCCCATGGGCAGACCGACCGACGCACCGGACGCCGGGCAGGAGCCCGCGGACGAGAGCCGGGCTGCGGTCGGCTCCGCCGTCCGGGCACCCGAGATCGCCTACCGCCCCGCCCGCAGGACCGTCGCCCGGCGTGGACCCGCGGACCCGGTGAAGATGCTGATGCACCGCCACCGCGACCTCTGCGAGCGCGCCGTCGACCCGCTGGAGATCGCCGCCGGTCTGGAGGCGCACGGGCTCACCGACCGCGCCGCGGCCCGCTACCGGCACCGCGACGTTTTCTCGCTCGCGGAGGAGCTCTACGCCCGCGTCCCCGGTAGCGGCAGGTTCGTGCCACCCCCGCCGCAGCCCCGGCCGGACTCCGGGGGTGAAGAGCACGCCGGATGGACGCTGTCCGCCCTGCTGCCCGGCGCCGCGTGCCTCGCTACCGCCGGAGGGCTCCGCGCCACCGAAGGCCTGCTCGGCGGGGAGGCCCGCTTCGCGATGACCGCCGCGGGAGCGCTCCTCGTCGTGCTCGGACTCCGGCTCTGCCTGCGCGACGGCCCGCTGCGCGCCCCGGACGGCGTCGGGGGCGTCACGCTCTACGTCTGCTGGCTCCTCGGGTACGCCGTGTACGGCGACGACCTGATCGCCCAGGTCATCAGCGGCGGGCCCGAGGGTGGCTGGACGGCCTCGCCCGCCCCCCTGCTGGGGCTGGCACTGGCTCCGGCTCCCGCGGCCTGGTGCGCCCACCTCTTCGCCGTGCACGCGCGCCGCCGCCTCGCGGGCTCGCACGCCCTGTCGGAATTCGGCGCCGGCGTACGCCCGCTGCTCTTCGGCGTGGTGGCGCTCCTCCTCTGCGCACTGGCCGTCCTCCTGTACCTCGCCGACCTCGGATACGGCGGAACGCACGGCATCCCCGTGGGCGCGGCCGCTCTCGGCCTCCTCCTGTTCCTGGCCAGACTGCTCGCCGTCCACGGCTTCCCCGAACCCGCCGCCACCGGACTGGCGGCCGCCTGCGCCGTAGAGGTGGCGGCCCCCTTCCTGCTCCTCGCCGGGCGGCTGCCGGGCCTCGATCTCCTCGCCCGGCCGGTCGACTCCCTCGTCACCGTGGCGGGACCCGGCGGCGTATCCGCCCTCGCCTGCGGCGTCGCCGCCCTCGCGCTGCTGCTCCACGCATCGGTCACCCTCACGCGGGCCTCCGCCCACGCCCCGGCGTAGCCGGCCGCCCACCCCCGCGGAGCCGACGCCGCGGGTCTTCCTCCCGACACACACCTTCCTCAAGGAGACACCGGACATGACCCGCCAATCCCCCGCACCTGCCATGTGCCGTCGGCACCGAAGGGGTGCGCGATGAGGGTTCTGCTGCTCGGAGCCAACGGATTCCTCGGCCGCTTCGTCGCCGACCGCCTGCTCGCCGACCCGGCCGTGCACCTCACGGCCCTCGGCCGAGGCGACGACGCCGACGTACGGTTCGACCTCGCGGGCGGCAGCCCCGGCGCACTCACCCGCTTCCTGGACGCCGTCCACCCGGGGGTCGTCGTCAACTGCGCCGGTGCGACCCGTGGCGGCGCCCGCGACCTGACCCGGCACAACACCGTCGCGGTCGCCACGGTCTGCGAGGCCATGCGCCGCAGCAGTTGCAGCGCCCGCCTCGTCCAGATCGGCTGCGCCTCCGAGTACGGGCCCTCGCAGCCGGGCTCGTCCACCGCCGAGGACGCGGTGCCACGTCCCGGCGGTCCGTACGGCGTCAGCAAGCTGGCCGCCACGGAACTCGTCCTGGGCTCCGGCCTGGACGCGGTCGTGCTGCGGGTCTTCTCGCCGGTGGGGCCGGGTACCCCCGCCGGCTCCCCGCTCGGCAGGCTCGCGGAGACGATGCGCCGCGCCATGCAGACAGGCGATCCCGAACTCAGGCTCAGCGGGCTCGGAGTGCAGCGCGACTTCGTCGACGTACGGGACGTGGCACGCGCCGTGCACGCGGCTTCGCTCTCCGCCGCCCAGGGCGTGGTCAACATCGGTACGGGCCGTGCCGTACGGCTGCGCGACGCGGCGACCGTCCTGGCCAGGGTGGCCGGATACGCCGGCGCGCTGCACGAGCTGGACACGCCCCCCGCCCGGCTCCCGATCGGGGCCCCGCGGGCCTCGGCGGAGTCGATGGTGGAGCAGCTCGCCGTGACGCCGTCCCCCTACCCCGACGGCTGCGGTGCCTGGCAGCAGGCCGACGTGCGGACCGCCCGGGACCGGCTGGGCTGGCGCCCCCGCATCAACCTGGAGGAGTCGCTCGCCGACATCTGGATGGAGGCGGCGTGCCGCATCTGACCCGGCCCGGCGCCGCCGTGCGGACCGGCGGTGCCGAGCAGTTGGGCGTGGGCGTGCCCGGCTACGCCCACCCCTTGGTCGCGCCCGCCGAATGGGCCGGGCTCAGCAGGCCCGGCACACCCCTGCACTGGGCGGTCCTCAACATCGACAGGGGGCCGGGCAGCCGGCCCGACCCGCACTGTCTGGAGGCGGCCGGCCGGCTGCGGAACGCGCGCGAGCGGGCGCTGCACGGGGAGGCGCCCGACGACACCGTCCGGGCTTCGGGCGGCAGGCTGCTGGGCCACCTCGATCTGGCCTTCGGGGGCCGCCCCTTCGGTGAGCTCGTCGCCGACGCCCGGTCCTACCTCGACTGGTACCGCGTCGGCGGCTTCTACCTCGACCGCTGCCCCGGCGGGCGTGACCTGCTCCCGGCGGTCCGCCGCCTGACCGGTACGCTCACCGCGCTCCTGGCTGACAGCGACAGCGCGGACCCGGAGGGCGGCCGGCTGGTCCTGGGCCACGACACCCATCCGTATCCGGGCTACGCCGAGGCCGCCGACCAGCTGGTGACCTTCCGCGGGGCGTGGGCCGACTACCGCTGGTCACAGGTGGCGGAATGGACCGCGGGCTACGAGCCGGGCCGTTTCGCCCACTTCGTACACGGCGTCCCGCGCACCCATCTGGAGGAGGCCATGCGAATCGCTCGCTGGCAGGGCGCGGGCACGGTCTTCTTCACGGACCGGGACGGCATGAGGGGACAAACCGACCCATTCGAGACGCTGCCCAGTTACTGGGACGAATTCGTCTCGCGGATCGGACCTGGTATCTCGGAATGACGGGCGGCGTGGCAGTGTTACGGGAGAACAACCGTACGCAGATGAAGTACGTAGAAACCGACCACCTGCATTGTTGAGGTTCGTGTGTCGCTGCCACCCCTGGTCGAGCCGGCTGCCGAGCTCACCGTCGATGAGGTCCGCAGGTACTCCCGTCACCTGATTATCCCGGATGTCGGGATGGACGGTCAGAAGAGGCTGAAGAACGCCAAGGTGCTCTGTGTCGGCGCCGGCGGACTCGGTTCGCCGGCCCTGATGTACATGGCCGCGGCCGGTGTCGGCACGCTCGGCATCGTCGAGTTCGACGAGGTCGACGAGTCGAACCTGCAGCGCCAGGTCATCCACAGCCAGGCCGACATCGGCAAGTCCAAGGCCCAGTCGGCCAAGGAGACCGTGCAGGGGATCAACCCCCTGGTCAACGTCGTCCTTCACGAGGAGCGGCTCGAAGCCGACAACGTGATGGACATCTTCGCGCAGTACGACCTGATCGTGGACGGCACGGACAACTTCGCCACCCGCTATCTCGTCAACGACGCGGCGGTCCTGCTGAACAAGCCGTACGTCTGGGGCTCGATCTACCGCTTCGACGGCCAGGCGTCCGTGTTCTGGTCCGAGCACGGCCCCTGCTACCGCTGCCTCTACCCGGAGCCGCCGCCGCCCGGCATGGTTCCCTCCTGCGCCGAGGGCGGTGTCCTGGGTGTGCTCTGCGCGTCCATCGGCTCCATCCAGGTCAACGAGGCCATCAAGCTGCTCGCCGGCATCGGTGACCCGCTGGTCGGCCGCCTGATGATCTACGACGCGCTGGAGATGCAGTACCGCCAGGTGAAGGTCCGCAAGGACCCCGACTGCGCCGTCTGCGGCGAGAACCCCACCGTCACCGAGCTCATCGACTACGAGGCCTTCTGCGGCGTCGTGTCCGAAGAGGCCCAAGAGGCGGCGGCCGGTTCCACGATCACTCCCAAGCAGCTCAAGGAGTGGATCGACGGCGACGAGAAGATCGAGATCATCGACGTCCGTGAGCCGAACGAGTACGAGATCGTCTCGATCCCCGGCTCCCGGCTGGTCCCGAAGAACGAGTTCCTGATGGGCAACGCCCTCCAGGACCTCCCGCAGGACAGGCGCATCGTCCTGAACTGCAAGACCGGCGTCCGCAGTGCCGAGGTCCTCGCGGTCCTGAAGTCGGCGGGCTTCGCCGACGCGGTGCACGTCGGGGGCGGCGTCATCGGCTGGGTCAACCAGATCGAGCCCGAGAAGCCGGTCTACTAGTGAAGCCGGTCTACTAGTACCGCGACGGGGCAAAGCTTGCCGGGAGGGGCACTAGACCCGCTGCACGACCTACGAGAGGGCCGGTTCCCCTGCGGAGCCGGCCCTCTCGCGTGTCCGCCGCCTCCCGCTGGCTCCGCACCGTGCCCGCCGCTTCGCGTGTCCGGGCGTCCGTGTGCGCGCATCCGCGTCCCCTCCCGGTCCCCGCCGGTGGCCCGGGGGCTGCACCGGGTACCGTTGTCAGGCCGTCCAACGAGCGGTCACCCGCAGACCGTTCCCGACTCGGGAACCCTGCCCTCCAGCAGATAGCCGTCCACCGCCTTCTGCACGCAGGTGCTGCCACCGTTGTACGCCCCGTGGCCCTCGCCCTTGTACGTGAGCTCGATCCCGACGCCCTTGCCGAGCTCCGCGGCCATCGCCTTCGCGCCGGCGTAGGGGGTCGCGGGGTCGCCGGTGTTGCCGATGACCAGGATCGGCGCAGATCCCGGCGCGCTGACGTCCGGCGTCTCCCAGGCACCCGTGACGGGCCAGCCGGTGCAGGCCAGCAGGCCCCACCCCAGGTAGTCACCGAAGACGGGCGAGGCCTCCCGGAAGCGCGGAAGGGCCTTCCTGGTCTGCTCCAGGGTGAAGCGCTGCTTGGAGTCGGCGCAGTTGACGGCCGTGTTGGCGGCGTTCGAGTTGTCGTAGTGGCCGTCCTCGGAGCGGCCGTTCAGCGAGTCGGCGAGCGCGAGCAGCAGTCCGCCGTTGCCGCCGTCCGCTTCGTCGAGCCCCTGTTCCAGCAGCGGCCAGGTCTCCTTGGAGTAGAGGGCCGAGGCGATTCCAGTCGTGGCCTGGGTCTCCGTCAGCTCCCGCTCGCCCAGACCCGGGACGGGCTTCTTCTCCAGCTTGGCGAGGACGCCGACGATCCAGTCCTGCACCTCCTTGGAGGTGGCCCCGGGGATCCGGCAGTCGTCGCGTTCGGCGCAGTCGGCGGCGAAGTTGTCCAGGGCGAGCTGGAAACCCTCCGCCTGGCCGAGCGAGGACTCCAGGGCGTCCTCCGTCGGGTCGACGACGGCGTCGAGGACGGCCCGTCCGACGTTCTTCGGGTACAGGTGCGCGTAGACGCCGCCGAGTTCGGTGCCGTAGGAGATCCCGAAGTAGTACAGCTTGTCGTCGCCGAGCACCTGGCGCAGCAGGTCCATGTCCCGGGCCGCGTTCGTCGTGCCGACGTAAGGGAGTTCGTCCCCCGACTTCTCCTCGCAGTCCGCGATGTAGGATTTCTGGTCCTCGACGAAGGCCTTCTCCTCCTCGGCGTCGTCGGGTGTGCCGTCCTTCTCGTAGCGCGCGTCGAGCGTCGCGTCGTCCGAACATTCGACGCCTTCGCTGCGGCCGATCCCACGGGGGTCGAAGCTCACCAGGTCGTAACGGGTGCGGAGGCTGTCGTAGTCCGTGCCGAAGGACGGCAGCGTCGCGACACCGGAGGCACCCGGACCGCCGAAGTTGAAGACGAGCGAACCGATCCGGCGGTCCGGCTCCTTGGCGACGGCCCGGATGAGGGCCAGCTCGATGGTGCGGCCGTCCGGATCCGCGTAGTCGAGGGGCGCGTCCATGAAGGAGCACTGCCAGGCCGCGCCGCCCGGCAGGGGAGAGGGTGCCGTCCCCGTGCCCTGGGCGGCGTTGGGGGCCGGGCAGGGTTTCCAGTCGAGCTTCTGTGAGGTCAGCTTCCGCGCCGTCGCGGTGGGGGCAGCGGTCGAGGCGGCCGTCGGTGCCGACTTCTCTGTTCCCCCGTCGCCGTCCGAACAGCCCGCCAGCGGCAACAGCACGGTGGTGGCGAGGGCGGCGGCACGCAGAGCGGGGGAGGTCCTCATGGGCCCATCGTGCGGCGGGACGCGGGGGACCGCGCGGGGCGCGGTCCATGCGGGTGGCACATCCTCGCGCGTATGTTCTAGAGCTCCCCCTTGCGGGTCAGCTGGCTGAAGCAGATCCAGCCTGGGAGCACCGGGAGCCAGAGCGTCATCACGCGGTACAGGAGCACCGCCGGCGCCGCGACCTCCTTGGGGAGTCCGACCGCGATCAGCCCCAGCGTCAGCGCGCCCTCGACCGCGCCCACGCCACCTGGGGTCGGCGCCGCCGAACCCAGGGCGTTGCCCGCGAGGAAGACCACCGCGATGCTGGCGTAGCTGAGCTGGGGGACACCGGGACCGCTGAACGCCCGGATCGACGCGTCGAGGCAGAGGACGAACAGACCGGTCAGCAGCAGCATGCCACCGATGCCGGTGATCAGCTTCTGCGGCCGCTGCACGACGTCCAGCATGCGCGGCACGACCCCGGCGAACAGCGAGCGCACCCGGGTGACGACGAACTTCCGGAGGAACGGGATCGCCGTAACCACGAGTACGAGCACCGCGACCGTGAGCAGACCCGCGATCACCGTCCTCGACGGGGTCAGCGAGTCCGGGGTCTTCTCCGTACCCGTCAGGTAGCCGAAGAGCGCCAGCAGGAGGATGTGGCAGCCGAGGCCGAACAGCTGGGACGCGCCGACGCTCGCCACCGCGAGACCAGGGCGCACACCCGCGCGTTGCAGGAAGCGGGTGTTCAGGGCCACACCGCCCACCGCGGCGGGCGCCACGATCTTCACGAACGAGCCGGCCACCTGCGCCAGCACCGTCTTCCCGAACGGCACCCGCTCGGGCACGAAACCGAGCAGGCTCATCGCCGCGGCGACGTAGCTCAGCGCCGAGAAGCCCAGCGCCGCCGCAACCCAGCCCCACTCCGCCTGCTCCACCACCGTGCCGAAGTCGGCCTCGGTGACCTGCGAGATCAGGAAGTAGGCGGCGATGGAGCCCGCGATGAAGGTGAAGAGGGTGCGTGGCTTGATGCGCTCCAGCTGGACCGGTTCGACGGGCGCCTGCGGGCGGATCAGCAGCACCTCGCGCCGGATCTGCGCCAGCATGTCCTCCTCACGGGCCTCCTCCAGGGCATCGTCCATCGCCCGCTTCTCCGCCTGCTTCTCGGTGCGGAGCGACTTGCGGGCGGCCTTGCGGTCGCCGGACTCCGCCGGGGCGCCGTGCTCCTCCGCCCTGGCCTGCTTGGCCGCCTGCGAGGCCTCGAGAACCGCCTCGCGCTCGCGCTGCGAACGCTCCCGGGCGAGCCTGCGCAGCGTCGCCCGGGTCGAGCGGCTCAGTGCGATCGGCTGGAGCAGCGGCAGGCAGTCGGCGACGGCGTCGGGCCCGAGGACCGCGAGCGCGCCCGCTACGGCCCGTTCCGCCCCCACGCGCAGTCCCGTGGTGGCCAGCAGCTGGGCGACGTCCATCCGCAGGATCAGGTCACCCGCCGCGATCTCGCCGCCCTGCAGGTCGGTGACGAACACCGTGCCGGAACGATCCACCAGGATCGAGTCACCGGTGAGTGTGCGGTGTGCGATCCGCCGTGACTGGAGCGAGCGCACCTGGCGCCAGGCGCCCCGCACCAGGTCGTCGGTGATCTCCTCGTCCTCCATCGAGTCCAGCGAGCGCCCGCCGATGTGCTCGTAGACCAGCATCACGGCGTCGGGGCCGAGCTCGGAGGTGGCGATCAGCTTGGGCGCGTTGGCTCCTGCGGCGATCGCGGCGTACGCGAGGAGCGCTTCCTGTTCCAGCGCCTGGCGCAGGGACTGGATGGAGCGGCGCTGGGTGATGCTGCGCAGGGTCAGCCTGCGCCACACCCGGTAGAAGAAGCCCTGGGCCTGCTGCTCACGGTCGACGACCGTCACGTCCAGCGGTGGCCCGTCCTCCAGCGTGACCAGATAGCGGCGCCCCCGGTCGCCCTGGTCGAGGTTGTCGTGCGGCTCCTCGGTGCGCATCGCGGCCACCGGACGGAAGCCGACGTGGCGCAGACCGGCCATCAGGTGCTGACCCGTCGGGCGGACGTTCGGCGAACCGACGGCGTACAGCGTGCCGTAGGCCACCGTCCAGCCGATCAGCACGGTGAGGACGATCGAGAACGGTGTGGTGTAGCCGCCGACCAGCATCGCGAAGGCGTCGAGGAGCAGCACCACCCACAGCACGACCCGCCATCGGGGTCTGCGGGCCATCCCCACCGCGGTCATGTAGGCGATCACGGGCGCCAGATAGCCGTGCACGGGGTCGGTGAGCGCGGCCCCGGGCTGGGGCTGGGTCAGGGCGTCCCGGATGGTCTCCGAAGCCGATCTGGCCACCCAGAGGTCCGTGGCCAGGGTCACCCCGTGGGCCAGCACGGCGGAGAGCACGCCGTCCGCGATCCGCAGCCCGTCGCGTTTCACCAGGCGCTCGATCGCGAACGCGACCGGCACCAGGAGCACGGCGATGCTGGACACCAGCCCGGCGATCTTGATCAGCACGTCGGGCGCCTGGTCGGTGCCCTTGGAGATGTCGTTCTCGAGCCCGGTGGTGGTCCCCTGAGCGAAGGCCGCGATGGAGAACAGCAGAGCGATGGCGAGGACACCGATGAGGAGCCGCAGCAGATCGGACGGGCGGTGCACCCGTGCCGCGAGCAGCGGTTCGTCGCCCGACACCCGGTCGCTCAGCGCCGCGGCGGAGGAGAGCGTCGAGCCCGAGGCCTCCTTGCGGGCGGGCTCCGGGGCGTCCCCGGCCTCCGTGCCCCCGTCATGCCGGGTGCCGTCGGCGGGATCGCCCGGGGAGTCGTCAGGCGCGCCGGACGGGGCGCCCGCCGAATCCGGGCGCGGCTCCGCAGCAGAGGCGTCCGCCGCCTTCGGTGGCTGCACGCCCTGCTCCTTCGTCGCCTCTGATGGATCTTCGTGTTCTCGTATCACCGGTCACCGCCCGCACGATGGTGGCACGGCCCGCAGACAGAGGGGGGCATCAGGGTGCATTGCGCGGGTGCGATGCGCAACATTCGCGGCTTCGCGTGCGTCCGCAGAGCGTGTGACCTGGGTAACACCGAGCAGGGCCGGCTGTCGGTGGCGTACGGCAGGATGGGACGGATGAGCGAAGACCGGACAGGTGCCACGCCCGACGCCGCCGAACTGCCCGCCTACGCCGAGCGGGTCCTGGACGTGGCTGACCTGATCCCGCCCGGCCGCGTCATGACGTACGGCGACGTCGCCGAGTGGCTGGGCGACGGCGGACCGAGACAGGTCGGCCGGGTGATGGCGCTGTACGGCTCCGCGGTGCCCTGGTGGCGCGTGGTGCGGGCCGACGGTGCGCTGCTGCCGGGCCACGAGTTGCGGGCGCTCGACCACTACCGCGAGGAGGGGACACCGCTGCGTGCCGCCTCCCGGTCCTCGGACGGCCACCTCCCGCGCCTGGACATGCGGCGCGCCAGATGGGACGGGACGTCCCGCGCGGACCCCGGGGCCGACGGGGACGGCGAAGCGGACCGTGACTGAGGTCCGGACAGGCGGGGCTGCCGGTACGGGGACACGGGCGCGGGCGGTGTGCCGGACGGGGACGGCCGCCGCCACCGCGGTGCGGATGGTGTGCCGGACGAGTGCTGTCACCGGCGTGCGGGCGCGGGTGGTCCTGGCGAGGGCGAGAAAGCTCACATCCGACAGCTTCGGCCATCGTGCCCCGGTGGCACAGGCGGCTGGCCGGTGAGCTGGGCACACCGGATTCTCACCTGACGGGGGGCACGGCTGTCCCACTGCGTCCCGTCCCGTCCCTTCGCTGGCGTAGCGTCGTCCGGACGCGGCACACTCCGCTCCCTCGTCCGTTCTCCGCCGTCACCGGGCCCACCCGGCTCCGACAGCACCACCCGGCCGTACCAGTACACCCACCAGGACCGGCGATCCACGTGAGCTCCTCCTCCACCACCCGGCACAGCACCCACCGTCAGTCACGGCGGCGGGTTCCGGGCGCGTACCGGCTGGTGCGCACCCCGCCGGGCTCCGCGCGCCCCCCTCTCCTGGACGCCGCACAGCGCGCGGTGGCCGACCACCGGGAGGGCCCGCTGCTGGTCCTCGCGGGTCCGGGCACCGGCAAGACCACGACCCTGGTCGAAGCCGTCGCACGACGCGTGGCCGCAGGGGCCGACCCCACGCGCATCCTGGTCCTCACCTTCAGCCGCAAGGCGGCGGTCGAACTCCGCGACCGGATGGCGGCCCGGCTGGGCGGCGCCCGCGGCCCGCAGGCCACCACCTTCCACTCGTACTGCTACGCCCTGGTCCGCGCCCACCAGGACGCCGACCTGTTCGCCGATCCTCTGCGCCTGCTCTCCGGCCCCGAACAGGACGTCACCGTGCGGGAACTCCTCGCCGGCCAGGCCGGCCTGGAACGGACGGGGCTCGCCCATGTCCGCTGGCCGGACGAACTCCGCGCCTGCCTGACCACCCGGGGCTTCGCCGACGAGGTGCGCGCGGTGCTCGCCCGCAGCCGCGAGCTCGGCCTCGGCCCGGACGCGCTCGCCGACTTCGCCGGTCGCACCGGCCGCCCGGACTGGAGCGCCGCCGCGCAGTTCCTCGCCGAGTACCTGGACGTCCTTGACGCCCAGGGCGTCCTCGACTACGCCGAACTGGTCCACCGCGCGGTTCTCCTCGCCGAGCGCCCGGAGGTGGCAGCGGCACTGGCCCGCGACTACGACGCCGTCTTCGTCGACGAGTACCAGGACACGGACCCCTCCCAGGTGCGCCTGCTGCGCGCGCTCGCCGGCAACCCGGGGAGCGCCGCGCCCGGAACCGGCGGCGGACGTAGCCTGGTCGCCTTCGGTGACCCCGACCAGTCGATCTACGCCTTCCGGGGCGCCGACGTGAACGGCATCCTGGACTTCCCCGACACATTCCGTCGCGCCGACGGTGCGCCCGCCCCCGTCGGAGTCCTCACCACCTCGCGCCGTTCGGGCGCCCAACTGCTCGCTGCCACGCGCCTGCTCACCCGCCGGATGCCCCTCACCCGCCTGCCCTCGGACCGCGTCCGCGCCCATCGCGAGCCGACCGCCGCACGCGAGGGCGGCCGCGTCGAGGCGTACACCTATCCGACGGCCTCCGCCGAGCTGGAGAACATCGCCGATCTGCTCCGGCGCGCGCACCTGGAGGACGGCGTGCCCTGGCGCGACATGGCCGTCCTGGTGCGCGCCGGCGGGCGTTCGCTTCCTGGCGTGCGCCGGGCGCTCACCTTCGCCGGGGTTCCTCTGGAGGTGGACGGGGGCGATCTCCCCCTGCGTCACGAGCCCGCGGTCGCCCCGCTCCTGATGGCGCTGCGGACGGTCGCCACGGCCGCGCTCCACCCCGCGACGCCCGGACCGCCCGACGTTGTCGAGCCCTCAGCGTCCTCCGAGCCCTCAGCGTCCTCCGAGCCCTCCAGGGACGGGGCTGCCGGGGACGACGGCGCGGGAGCGGAGCGGTCCGGCCGGTTCGACACCGAGACCGCCCTGGCCCTCCTCACCTCGCCCCTCGGTTCCATGGACGCCGCCGACCTGCGGCGCCTCGGACGGGCCCTGCGCGACGAGGAGAGGGCCGCCGGGAACCACGTGCCACCCCCCTCAGGGGAGCTGCTGGCCCGTGCACTTGCCGAGCCCGAACGGCTGGTCACACACGACCCCGCGTACGCCCGCGGCGCGCAGCGCCTCGGCGCACTCCTGCGCAAGGCACGTGAACTCCTCGAGGGCGGCGGCACCGCCGAGGAGGCACTCTGGACCCTCTGGAACGGCACCCCCTGGCCCGGCCGCCTGGAGCGCGCGGCGCTGCGCGGCGGCGCGGGCGGCCGGAACGCCGACCGGGACCTCGACGCCGTGTGCGCCCTCTTCGACACCGCCGCGCGGGCCGAGGAGCGCACCGGAGGGCGGGGCGCGCTCAACTTCCTGGAAGAGGTCGACGCCCAGGACATCGCCGCCGACACCCTGTCCCGGCGGGCCGTGCGTCCCGACGCCGTACGCCTGATGACCGCGCACCGCTCCAAGGGCCTGGAATGGCCCCTGGTGGTCGTCGCGGGGGTGCAGGAGGGGCTCTGGCCCGACCTTCGACGCCGCGGATCACTCCTGGAAGCAGACCGTATCGGCCGCGACGGCCTCGCCGAGCCGCTCACCCCGGGGGCGCTCCTGGCCGAGGAACGGCGGCTGTTCTACGTCGCCGCCACCCGCGCCCGCGACCGCCTGGTCGTCACAGCCGTGAAGGCCCCCGCTGACGACGGCGACCAGCCGTCCCGCTTCCTCACCGAGCTCGGCGTCGAGCCACGTGACGTCACCGGCCGCCCCCGCCGTCCGCTCGCGGTGGCCGCCCTCGTCGCCGAACTGCGTGCCACGACCGTCGACCCCGAGGCCTCGGGCGCTTTGCGCGACGCCGCGGCCCGTCGGCTCGCCCGGCTCGCGGCGCTCAGCGACGACGAGGGGCAGCCGCTCGTGCCGGCCGCCCATCCGCACCGCTGGTGGGGGCTGAACGAGCCGACCCGCTCCGAGGTCCCGCTGCGCGACCGGGACCGCCCCGTCGCGCTCTCCGGGAGCGCGCTCGACCAGCTCGCCAACACCTGCGCCCTCCAGTGGTTCCTGGGCCGCGAGGTGAAGGCCGACGCCCCGGCGACCGCCGCCCAGGGCTTCGGCAACGTCGTCCACGTCCTGGCGGACGAGGTGGCCTCCGGGCGCACCGCCGCCGATCTGGACGTGCTGATGGAACGGCTCGACTCCGTATGGGACGGCCTGGTCTTCGACGCCCCGTGGAAGTCGCAGCAGGAGAAGGACCAGGCGCGTGCGGCTCTGGAGCGCTTTCTGAGCTGGCACGTCATGGACCGTGCCGGCCGCACCCCCGCGGCCAGCGAGCACGACTTCGACGTCACCCTCGAAGCCGGTGAGTACGCGGTACGCATCCGGGGTTCCATGGACCGGGTCGAGCAGGATGCCCAGGGCCGGGCGTACGTCGTCGATTTCAAGACGGGCAAGGGGGCTCCGACCAGGGACGAGGTGGCCGCCCATCCTCAGCTCGCCGTCTACCAGCTGGCTGTCGGGGAAGGCGCCGTCGACGACGTCTTCGACGGCCGGCGCCCCGAATCCGGCGGGGCCGAGCTGGTGCAGCTGCGCCAGCCCGCCCCGAAGAAGGAGGGTGGCGACGCCCTTCCCAAGGTGCAGGCCCAGGAACCCCTCTCCGGGGAATGGGTCTCGGACCTGCTCGCCACGGCAGCCGGCCGCGTCC
Source organism: Streptomyces sp. NPDC057428 (assembly GCF_042803195.1). NCBI lineage: Bacteria > Bacillati > Actinomycetota > Actinomycetes > Kitasatosporales > Streptomycetaceae > Streptomyces > Streptomyces sp. NPDC057428. The sequence goes on along the minus strand of NZ_JBHVCT010000007.1, from coordinate 8,800 downwards.
TGGACGAACGGTTCACCCCCACCACGGGGCAGCACTGCACCCACTGCTCGTTCCGGGCGTCGTGCAGCGCGCAGCCCGAAGGCCGTCAGATCATCGAATGATCTTCCCGGCGGAATGTGCGCGGGGCGACGTTGTCGGTGAGTCCGGTTAGCCTTCCTGGAGTGTCCTCCCGCATCACCGATCCCGAGCAGCTCAAGGAGCTCCTCGGGATCCCCTTCACCCCGGAGCAGACGGCCTGCATCACCGCGCCGCCCGCCCCGCAGGTGATCGTCGCCGGAGCGGGCTCGGGGAAGACGACGGTGATGGCCGCCCGGGTGGTGTGGCTGGTCGGGACCGGGCAGGTCGCACCGGAGCAGGTGCTCGGCCTGACCTTCACGAACAAGGCGGCCGGCGAGCTCGCCGAGCGGGTGCGGAAGGCACTCGTCGCGGCCGGGGTCACCGACCCCGACGTCATCGACCCGGACAACCCTCCGGGCGAACCCAGCATCTCCACGTACCACGCCTTCGCCGGACGGCTCCTGACCGAACACGGCCTGCGTATCGGTCTCGAACCGACGACCCGCCTGCTCGCCGACGCCACCCGGTACCAGCTCGCCGCACGTGTGCTGCGCGAGGCACCCGGTCCCTACCCGGCGCTGACCAGATCCTTTCCCACCCTCGTCAGCGACCTGCTGGCCCTGGACGCCGAGCTCGCCGAGCACCTCGTGCCGCCCGGACAGCTCGCGGAGCACGACACCGGGCTGCTCCACGCGCTCGGGACGGCCAAGCTCACCAACGCGGACCTGCGGAAGATCCCCGAGACGGCGGAGGCCCGCCGCGAACTCCTCGAACTGACGCGGCGCTACCGGGCGGCCAAGCGCGGCCGCGACCTCCTCGACTTCGGCGACCAGATCGCCCTCTCCGCCGAGCTGGCACTCACCCGCCCCGAGGTCGGTGCGATCCTCCGGGACGAATTCCGCGTCGTCCTGCTCGACGAGTACCAGGACACCTCCGTGGCCCAGCGGCTGCTCCTGGCGGCACTCTTCGGCGGCGGGGGCGACAGCGGTACTGCCGGCCACGCCGTCACGGCGGTCGGCGACCCCTGCCAGGCGATCTACGGCTGGCGCGGGGCCTCGGTGGCGAACCTCGACGACTTCCCCGACCACTTCCCCCACGCCGACGGGACCCCCGCCACCCGCTACTCCCTCAGCGAGAACCGCCGCAGCGGCGGCCGCCTCCTCCACCTCGCCAACGGCCTCGCCGAGCCGCTGCGCGCCATGCACGAGGGGGTCGAGGCGCTGCGCCCCGCACCCGGAGCCGAACGGGACGGCGTGGTCAGGTGCGCTCTGCTGCGCACCCACGCCGAGGAGATCGACTGGCTCGGAGAATCGCTCGCCCATCTCGTGCGGACGGGGACGGCGCCGGGTGAGATCGCCGTCCTGTGCCGTACCGCAGGGGACTTCCCCCGTATCCAGGCGGCCCTCGTCGCCCGGGACATCCCGGTCGAGGTCGTCGGCCTGTCCGGTCTCCTGCACCTGCCCGAGGTCGCCGACCTCGTCGCCGTCTGCGAGGTACTCCAGGACCCGGGGGCGAACGCCTCGCTCGTCCGGCTGCTCACCGGGCCGCGCTGGCGCATCGGCCCCCGGGACCTCGCTCTCCTGGGCCGCCGGGCCCGGCTCCTCGTCCACCGCTCCACCCCGGGTGACGAGGACACCGACCCCGGCCGCCGCCTGGCCGAGGCCGTCGAGGGCGTGGACCCGTCCGAAGTGATATCGCTCGCCGACGCCCTCGACACCTTCCTGGAGTCCGCAGGGTCCGGGGACGACAGACTGCCGTTCTCCGCCGAGGCCCGCGTCCGCTTCGCCCGTCTCGCAGCCGAGCTCCGCGACCTGCGCCGGTCGCTGGCCGACCCCCTCATGGACGTCCTGCACCGCGTCCTGGCGACGACCGGGCTCGAGGTGGAGCTCTCCGCCTCACCGCACGCCCTGGCCGCCCGCCGCCGGGAGACCCTCGCCAACTTCCTGGACGTCGCGGCAGGCTTCGCCGCCGTGGACGGGGAAGCGACCCTGCTCGCCTTCCTCGGCTTCCTGCGCACCGCCGCCCAGTACGAGAAGGGCCTGGACAACGCCCTGCCCGGCGGCGAGAACACCGTCAAGGTCCTCACCGCCCACAAGTCCAAGGGCCTGGAGTGGGACGTCGTCGCCGTCCCGGGACTGGTCACCGGCCAGTTCCCCAGCACACAGTCCCGGGACGCGTGGACCTCGCAGTCCCATGTCCTCCCGCACGCCCTGCGCGGCGACGCGGCCACGCTCCCCGCCATCCACTCCTTCGACGCCAAGGGCCTCAAGGAGTTCAAGGAGGAGATGACGGAGCACCAGCGCACCGAGGAACTCCGCCTCGGCTACGTCACCTTCACCCGCCCCCGCACCCTGCTGCTCGGTTCGGGCCACTGGTGGGGCCCCTCCCAGAAGAAGCCCCGCGGCCCGTCCGCCTTCCTGGACGCGCTGTACGAGCACTGCGCGGCCGGGTACGGCGAGATCGAGGTGTGGGCGGACGAGCCCGAGGCGGACGAGGAGAACCCGGCTCTCCAGGAGGAGGGCGCCGACCGGGCCTGGCCGCTCCCGCTGGACGCCACCGCCATGGTCCGCCGCCGCGCCGCCCGGGACACGGTGCTGGCCCACCTGGACGCCCTGGCGGCCACGCCCCTGGCTCAGGAGCGCGAGCACGGGCGTCGGGGGCCCGACGAGGAGTCACCGTACGAGCCGCCTCTCCACGAGGAGGAACCGCCCCACGAGCCTCCCTTCGACGACGAGGAGCCGCCGTACGACGAGGAGCCGCCGTACGACGAGGCCGGCGCCCCGTACGACGACCCGCACCCGGACGGCGCCCCCCTCAGGGACTACGACCCGTTCCCGCACGGTGTCCCCGGGCAGGGCGGTAGCGGGGCGCCGCCGGCGCGCCCCGCGCCTCATGTCCCCGCGGCCCGTGCCCCCGCCGACACGGGCCTCACCCCGGAGGAGTCCCGCACCCTCGCCTCCTGGGACCGCGATCTCGACGCCCTCGCCGGCGAACTGCGTCGCGCCCGCGCCACCGTGCGCGACGTCGTCGTACCCTCCACGCTCTCCGCGACCCAGCTGCTGCACCTCGCCGACGACCCCGACGGCTTCGCCCAGGAGCTGGCCCGGCCCATGCCCCGGGCCCCGCAGCCCGCCGCCCGCCGGGGGACGCGTTTCCACGCGTGGGTCGAGTCGCGCTTCGAGGAACTTCCGCTGCCCATGCTCGGCCCGGACGAACTCCCCGGGGGCGAGGGCAGCGACACGGAGATCGCCGACGAACGCGACCTCGCCGAGCTGAAGGAGGCCTTCGAACGCACGGAGTACGCCCGGCGCACTCCGTACCGCGTCGAGACGCCGTTCCAGATCGCCCTCGGGGGCCGGGTGATCCGCGGCCGCATCGACGCGGTCTACCGCACGGGGGAGGCGTACGAGATCGTCGACTGGAAGACCACCAGGCACCGCACCGCTGACCCGCTACAGCTCGCGGTCTACCGCCTGGCCTGGGCCGAACTGCACGGTCTGCCGCTGGAAGCGGTCACCGCGACCTTCCTCTACGTGCGCACCGGGGAGACGGTCAGGCCCACCGGGCTGCCGGGCCGGGCGGAGCTGGAGAAGCTCCTGCTGGACGAGCCACCTCCGCAGGGCCGATAGGCTCATGGACATGAGCGACACCTCGGACAGCGCAGTCCGTACGTACACCGAGCAGCACCGCACAGCCTTCCTCGACGACCTCGCCGAGTGGCTGCGCATCCCGTCCGTATCCGCCCAGCCGGAGCACGACGGGGACGTACGGCGCAGTGCCGAATGGCTGTCCGCCAAGCTCGCCGAGACCGGCTTCCCGGTCACCGAGATCTGGGAGACACCCGGCGCCCCGGCCGTCTTCGCCGAGTGGCCGTCGGACGACCCGGACGCACCCGTCGTCCTCGTCTACGGGCACCACGACGTGCAGCCCGCGGCCCGGGAGGACGGCTGGAGCACCGACCCGTTCGACCCCGTCATCCGCGAGGGCAGGATGTACGGGCGGGGCGCGGCCGACGACAAGGGCCAGGTGTTCTTCCACACACTCGGCGTCCGCGCCCACCTCGCGGCGACCGGACGCACCACCCCGGCCGTACACCTCAAGCTCCTCGTCGAGGGCGAGGAGGAGTCCGGTTCCCCGCACTTCCGCGCACTGGCCCAGGGGCGGGCCGCCCGGCTGGCAGCGGATGCCGTGATCGTCTCCGACACCGGCATGTGGGACGAGAACACCCCCACCGTCTGCACCGGAATGCGCGGCCTCGCCGAATGCGAGATCGAGCTCTTCGGACCCGGGCAGGACATCCACTCCGGATCCTTCGGCGGAGCCGTGCCCAACCCGGCGACCGCCCTCGCCCGGCTCGTCGCCGCCCTCCACGACGAGGACGGAAGGGTCGCGGTCCCGGGCTTCTACGACGGGGTCGCCGAACTCACCGAAACCGAGCGTGCCCTCTTCGCCGAGCTGCCCTTCGACGAGGCCACCTGGCTTCGCACCGCCTCGTCCCGGGCCACCGCCGGCGAGACCGGCTACTCCACGCTGGAGCGTGTCTGGGCCCGTCCCACCGCCGAGGTCAACGGCATCGGCGGCGGCTACCAGGGGGCGGGCAGCAAGACCGTCATCCCGTCGTCGGCCATGGTGAAGCTGAGCTTCCGGCTGGTCGCCGGCCAGGACCCGGACCGCGTCCAGGAACTGGTCCGCGGCTGGGCCGAGAGCAGGATCCCGGCCGGCGTCCGACACCGGATCACCTTCTCCCCGGCCACGCGCCCCTGTCTGACACCCCTGGACCACCCCGCCCTCCAGGCGGTCGCCCGGGCCATGGGGCGGGCCTTCGGGACGAAGATCCTCTTCACCCGCGAGGGAGGCTCCGGACCCGCCGCCGATCTGCAGGACGTACTCGGCGCACCCGTCCTCTTCCTGGGCATCTCCGTACCGTCCGACGGCTGGCACGGTCCCGACGAGAAGGTCGAGCTGGACCTTCTCCTCAAGGGCGTGGAGACCACCGCCCATCTGTGGGGCGAGCTGGCCGCCGCACTCCGCTGAATCCTCTGAACGCCCGATCCACCCCCGGGGGAGTAGGAAGCACCTGTGAGCACCTTCGACAACGCCACCACAGACCGCCCGATCGGTCTCACCGCGCCCAGCGGCATCGACCGCGCCGCGCACCACCGGCTCGACGAGGCCTGGCTCGCTGCGGCCTGGAGCCACCCGACGACCAGAGTCTTCGTCGTCTCGGGGGGCCAGGCGCTCATCGACGACACCGCCGACGGTGGCACCGAACTCGTCATGACGCCCGCCTTCGAGGCGCCGGTCACGGAGACCCACCGCTACTTCCTGGGTACCGACGAGGAGGGCGTGAGCTACTTCGCACTTCAGAAGGACTCACTGCCCGGCCGCATGGACCAGTCCGCGCGCCCGGCCGGGCTGCGTGAGGCAGGGCTGCTCCTCGGCCCTCGGGACGCCGGGCTCCTGGTGCACGCCGTGGCGCTGGAGAACTGGCAGCGGCTGCACCGCTTCTGCTCGCGGTGCGGCGAACGCACCGTCATCGCCGCGGCCGGTCACATCCGCCGCTGCCCCGCCTGCGGGGCGGAGCACTACCCGCGGACCGACCCCGCTGTGATCATGCTGGTCACCGACGACCAGGACCGCGCCCTGCTGGGGCGCCAGGTGCACTGGCCGGAGGGGCGTTTCTCGACGCTCGCCGGTTTCGTCGAACCGGGTGAGTCGATCGAGCATTCGGTGGCCCGCGAAGTGTTCGAGGAGGCGGGGGTGACCGTCGGCGAGGTCGAGTACGTCGCCAGCCAGCCGTGGCCCTTCCCGTCCAGCCTGATGCTCGGCTTCATGGCCCGTGCCACCTCGTCCGAGATCACCGTGGACGGGGAGGAGATCGAGGAGGCCCGCTGGTTCTCCCGGGAGGAGCTGACAGCGGCCTTCGACTCCGGCGAGGTACTGCCCCCGTTCGGGGTCTCCATCGCCGCGCGCCTCATCGAGCTCTGGTACGGCAAGCCACTTCCGCGGCCGGGCAACGCGGCCTGACGGCACCCACGCGGGACATCCGCGTACGACAGAGGGCCCCCGCCGAGGCGGGGGCCCTCCGAGGATCGGGATCTCCCCGATCAGGCGCCGATCTTCTGCTTGACCTGGGCCAGCGACGGGTTCGTCAGCGTCGAACCATCGGGGAACAGTACGGTCGGCACGGTCTGTAGAGTTCGCTCCTAGCGGGGGTGGCCAGGGAGGGCCGCCCCATGTCCGGGGAGGGGGAGTTCGTGAGCGACAAGCCCAGGGCTCTCGGCGTGGTCCGTCTGTCAGTGAGCAACGAGCACCAGACGGGCGAGGAAACGCAGCGCACCCGCATCAGTAAGCGGGCGGATGCCGAAGAGATGGAGCTGGTCGACTTCGCCGTCGACATCGATGTGTCGGCCTCGATCTCACCATGGATGCGCCCGTCCTTGGGCGACTGGCTGAACAACAGGAAGGACCAGTTCGACCACATCGTCATCTTGAAGATCGATCGCATCGCACGGTCGGTGCGCCATCTCTCGGACGTCATCGAGTGGTGTGAGGCGAACGGCAAGGGCCTGATCTCTTGCGAGGAGGGGTTCGACCTTTCGAAGCCGTGGGGCAAGACGATCGCCAAGATCCTGGCCGTGGTCGCAGAGGCGGAGCTGGACGCGATCAAGGCCCGAAACAAGGCTTCCCGGGAGACCATGCGGAAGACCGGCCGCTGGCCGGGTGGCCTTGTCCCGTTCGGACGCAGAGCGGTGAAGGGCGACGGGGGCTTCACGCTGGAACTCGACCCCGAGTACGGCCCGACGCTGATCGAGATGATCCGGCACTTCATCGAGAAGCCGAGCTTCTCGGCCGTCGCCGACTGGCTGAACGAGCAAGGCGTACCCACGGCTCAGGACATCGCTCGTATCCGCGCGGCGGCAGGCGAGAGCACAACTCGACTGGCGGACCCAAAGCCTCGGGGAGCCAGGTGGACGCCGACCACAGTGCAAGCCGTACTGACCAGCCGCTCTCTGCTCGGGGAGTACGTACGTGCCACTGGTGCCGTTGTCCGTAACGACGACGGCACACCCGTCACGCGCTCTGAGCCGGTACTGAACGAGGAGGAGTGGACGAAGCTGTCGGAAGCCGTCGCCTCGGTCAAGTACAAGAAGCAGAAGGGCTCTACGTCGCCGACGGTGGGTGTGACGTTCTGCCTGTTGTGCGGAAGCGCCCTCTACTTCGTGAAGGGCGACCCGGCCAAGGGCAAGCGCGAGCGGTACCGCTGTCACGGCAACAAGAGCAAGGGCATCCAGGCATGCCCGAAGCAGAGGTTCTGGGCCGAAGACCTGTACCCCTGGCTGGAGTCGACCCTGTTGGGCGAGATCGGTCACCTGGAACGGATGGAGTCGAAGACGACCATCGACGACAGCCGTGCGGCGAAGCTCGCCGTGATCGACGGCAAGATGAACCAGCTCCTGAAAGAACTCCAGCAGGACGAGATCAGCGCCGTCGCGTACGCCTCGCAAGTCGCCAGCCTTGCCCAGGACCGGGAGAAGGTCACCAACCAGGAGGGGCCGAAGCCGGTGACAGTATGGACGGGTACGGGCGAGGGCTACGCGGAGTGGTGGGAGCGGTCGAGCGTCGACGAACGGCGCGAGTGGCTGAAGAAGCACAAGGTCAAGGCGTACTTCGGACATGACGTCCTGGCCATCGATCCCGGCGACCTGATCGAGAACATCAAGCAGCAGGGCATCACGTACTGGGATGTGCCCTCCAAGTCTTCTCAGGTGCTCTCACCGATCACGCCGATCTCCTTGCACGGAAAGCCGTACGAGAAGCCGAAGCCGCTTACGGGTGTGGAGTGGGAGATTGTCAGCCGCTGGGAGGACTTCGAAGCGGAACGGGCAGCGCAGCAGGTGAAGGCCGAGGAGAAAGCGAAGGGCGCAGAGGGAGCCGAGAGGGTTCTGACCTCTGCCTGATGCAGGCTGAGCAACCGAGGAAGGCCCCCGGCCTGGGGGCCTTCTGTCTTCCGGGCAGATGGGCGGCGGCTCGTGCCCTGCTTCTTGAAGCCGGTCGGTCAAGGCGTCGTAATCGAAGTCCACCGGCAAGGGGGCTGCGTACGCGTCTCCGAACCAGCGTCGACGCTGTTCCTCTTGCTTGACCTTGCCAAGATCTACGAAGGACAAGGTGGGAGCCGAAGGCCCCCCAAGGGAGCCAGCCCCTTCGTCTTCCTGCTGGGGGCCGCTTACGCGGCCCACCTTCGCCGGCTGCTTGCGCCCTTCGTCTTCGCCCTGTCGGCCCCCTACGGGGGGCCGCTCTTCGCCTACCGGCTTGCTCTTCGCCGCTGGCTCCTCACTCCTGCCGCCGTCGCTCTTGAAGGTATGTAGGTTGTATGGCTCCTCAGCCATACCCCCCTGAACTTCGGCAAGGTGAGTCGGTAGATCACTGGACCGTCCGGCACCTTGCCTGTCTTCGTGAGCCAGCCCGCCCTACGCAGCTTGCCAACGATCTTGTTGACCGTCTGCTCTGGAGCCTTCCCGCCGTAGCCGAGTTCTCTGGCGATCGTTCCGTTCCCCTCTCTGTCAGCCTTGGGTGAGACGCCCCGCTTCGTCGGGTTAGCCTGAGAGGGCACGACAGGAGAACCACCCCCTCATGACCAGCACCAAGCCCGCCGGATCCGACCCGGCCCCCAGGCCGAAGCGCCGCACCTTCAGTCCCGAGTACAAGCTGCGGATCGTGGCCGAGTACGACGCCGCGCCCA
>NZ_JBHVCT010000006.1:0-138056 GCF_042803195.1 Streptomyces sp. NPDC057428 | reverse complement strand
GCCCTGAGGGCGCCGCGGCCGGCTGCACTGATGGAACGGGGGTGGAACTCAGCCCTCGGACTTCTCGAGGGCCTGCATGGCCCGCTCGGTCACCTCGGTGACCTTGCCGAGCGCCGAGATCGTCACCACGAGGCCCTGGGACCGGTAGTAGTCGATGATCGGCTCGGTCTGCGTGTGGTAGACCTCGAGACGCGTACGAACGGTCTCCTCGGTGTCGTCGTCACGCTGGTACAGCTCGCCGCCGCAGACGTCGCAGACGCCCTCGGTCTTCGGCGGGTTGTACGTGGCGTGGAAGACGTGAGCGCTGTCGTTACGGCAGATGCGGCGGCCGGCGATGCGCTTGACCACCTCGTCCTCGGGGACCTCCAGGTCGAGAACCGCGTCCAGCTCGACGCCCTCGCTGTGAAGCATCTCGTCAAGCGCGACGGCCTGGCCCACGTTGCGCGGGAAGCCGTCCAGCAGGAAGCCGTTCTCGGCGTCCGGCTGGGACATACGGTCCTTGGCCATGGCGATGGTGACTTCGTCCGGCACCAGCCGGCCTGCGTCCATGAAGGCGCGGGCCTGCTTGCCAAGGTCCGTGCCCTGGCTGATGTTGGCGCGGAAGAGGTCGCCCGTGGAGATGTGCGGAATCGAGAGATTCCTGGCAAGGAACGCAGCCTGCGTTCCCTTGCCGGCACCGGGCGGCCCGACGAGGACGATTCGCATCAGCGGAGGAACCCTTCGTAATTGCGCTGCTGGAGCTGACTCTCGATCTGCTTCACGGTCTCCAGACCCACACCCACGATGATCAGGATGCTCGTCCCGCCGAACGGGAAGTTCTGGTTGGCACCACCGAAGCCTGCCAACGCCACTGTCGGCACAAGAGCGATGAGACCCAGGTACAGCGAGCCCGGCCAAGTGATCCGGTTGAGCACGTAGCTCAAGTACTCGGCAGTAGGTCGACCTGCCCGGATACCCGGGATGAAGCCACCATACTTCTTCATGTTGTCCGCGACTTCCTCGGGGTTGAACGAGATCGCCACATAGAAGAATGCGAAGAACACGATCAGCAGGAAGTACGTCGCGATGTAGTACGGGTGGTCGCCCTTGACGAAGTGGTTCTGAATCCAGGTCGCCCAGCCCGAGGTGGAGTTGGAGAACTGAACGATCAAAGCAGGGATGTAGAGCAGCGAAGAAGCGAAGATGACGGGAATCACACCCGCCTGGTTCACCTTCAGCGGGATGTACGTGGACGTACCGCCGTACGACCGGCGCCCGATCATGCGCTTCGCGTACTGCACGGGGACCCGGCGCTGAGCCTGCTCGACGAAGACGACCAGCGCGACCATCACGAAGCCGATGACGATGACTGTGATGAACTCGATCCAGCCGTCGGCCAGCTTGCCGCTCTGCTTGATGGCCCACAGGGCGCCGGGGAAGCTGGCGGCGATCGAGATGAACATGAGGATCGACATGCCGTTGCCGATGCCGCGGTCCGTGATGAGCTCACCGAGCCACATGACTGCGGCGGTACCGGCGGTCATGGTGATGACCATGACGACGGTCGTGAAGATCGACCGGTTCGGGACGATCTGGTCGGCCACGGGGCAGCCGCTGAACAGTGCGCCACTACGGGCGGTTGCCACCAGCCCGGTACCCTGGAGGATGGCCAGCGCGACGGTCAGATAACGCGTGTACTGCGTGATCTTGGCCGTGCCCGACTGCCCCTCCTTCTTGAGGGCTTCGAGCCTGGGGATGACGACGGTCAGCAGCTGAAGAATGATGCTGGCCGTGATGTACGGCATGATTCCGAGCGCGAAGATCGTGATCTGCAGCAGTGCACCACCGCTGAACATGTTCACCAGGCCGAAGAGGCTGTTGTTGCCCTTGCTTGCCTGGTCAACACAAATCTGGACGTTTTCGTAGCTCACCCCCGGTACGGGAATGTGTGCCCCGAGACGGTAGAGCACGATGATGCCGAGCGTGAAGAGCAGCTTCTTGCGCAGGTCGGGCGTCTTGAACGCCCGGGCGAACGCGGTGAGCACGGTGCCTCCTGCGACCCCCGCGCAAAGCGTGAGGTGACGGTCTTGAGGATCGACGATTAGAAACAGTGGGAAGAACCCCGGGCGTTCGCCCGGGACTTACCACAGCAGTGGAGGCCACCTTACCGGCGGACATGCCCCCCTAGGAACGACCAACCGGGGATGCCCCATATGAGAGGCATCCCCGGTCGGATGTTCAGACCACCGTCTTGTCCGTGTTGTCCTAGACGAGTTCGGTGACGGTGCCGCCGGCAGCGGCAATCTTCTCCTTGGCGGAGCCGGAGACGGCGTCAACCGAAACCTGCAGCGCCACGGAGATCTCGCCCTGTCCGAGGACCTTGACGAGGTGGTTGTTACGCACGGCGCCCTTGGCGACCAGGTCGGCCACCGTGACCTCTCCACCCTCGGGGTAGAGCGTCGCGAGCTTGTCCAGGTTCACGACCTGGTACTCCGTGCGGAACGGGTTCTTGAAGCCCTTGAGCTTCGGGAGACGCATGTGGAGGGGCATCTGCCCGCCCTCGAAGCGCTCCGGAACCTGGTAACGAGCCTTCGTACCCTTGGTACCACGGCCTGCGGTCTTACCCTTGGACGCCTCACCACGACCCACACGGGTCTTGGCGGTCTTGGCGCCCGGGGCAGGCCGGAGGTTGTGGGCCTTCAGCGGGCTGTTCTCCGCCATGTCAGTCAACCTCCTCAACCGTCACGAGGTGGCGGACGGTGTGAACCATTCCGCGGAACTCGGGGCGGTCCTCCTTGACAACCGAGTCGTTCAGGCGCTTGAGCCCGAGCGAACGCAGGGTGTCGCGGTGGTTCTGCTTGCTGCCGATGTACGACTTCGTCTGCGTGATCTTGAGGCGAGCCATTACGCACCCGCTCCCGCACGTGCACGAAGCAGAGCCGCGGGGGCGACGTCCTCGAGGGGCAGACCGCGGCGGGCCGCGATCTCCTCGGGACGCTGCAGGCCCTGGAGGGCCGCCACGGTCGCGTGCACGATGTTGATCGGGTTCGAGGAACCGAGCGACTTCGACAGGATGTCGTGAACGCCGGCGCACTCGAGAACGGCGCGCACCGGGCCACCGGCGATAACACCGGTACCGGGGGAAGCAGGCTTGAGCAGAACGACGCCCGCAGCCTTCTCGCCCTGGATCGGGTGAGGGATGGTGCCCTGGATACGCGGGACCTTGAAGAAGCTCTTCTTGGCCTCTTCGACGCCCTTGGCGATGGCCGCGGGAACTTCCTTGGCCTTGCCGTATCCGACACCGACGGTGCCGTCACCATCGCCCACCACGACCAGCGCGGTGAAGCTGAAGCGACGACCACCCTTCACTACCTTGGCGACGCGGTTGATCGCGACGACACGCTCGACGTACGCGGTCTTCTCGGCGGCAGCGCCACCGTCACGGCCCTTCCGGTCCCGCCGCTCGCCGCCACCGGCACCGCTTCCGCGGCGCTGGGGTCCAGCCATTGGATTTACCTCTCTCTGTTACGTCCGCTGTGCGTAGGAACCGGGGCTTAGAACTTCAGCCCGGCTTCACGGGCGGCGTCAGCCAGAGCGGCAATCCGCCCGGCGTACTGGTTACCACCGCGGTCAAACACGACGGCCTCGACGCCTGCGGCCTTGGCGCGCTCGGCGACAAGTGCGCCGACCTGCTTGGCCAGGGTGCTCTTGTCACCCTCGCCACCGCGGATGGAAGCGTCCAGGGTCGACGCCGACGCGAGCGTGTGGCCCGCGATGTCGTCGATGACCTGAGCCACCATGTGGCGGTTGGAACGCGTCACAACCAGGCGCGGCCGCTCCGGCGAACCGGAGATGTGCTTGCGCACGCGGATGTGGCGGCGCTTGAGGGCGGCACGCTTGTAGGCGTCGCCCTTGGCGATCTTTACACCGTATGCCATGGCTTACTTACCCGCCTTTCCGACCTTGCGGCGGATAACCTCGCCGGCGTACTTGACGCCCTTGGCCTTGTACGGGTCGGGCTTCCGCAGCTTGCGGATCTTCGCCGAGACCTCGCCGACCTTCTGCTTGTCGATGCCCTCGACACTGAACTTCGTGGGCGACTCGACCTTGAAGGTGATGCCCTCGGGGGCCTCGATGAGGATCGGGTGGCTGTAGCCCAGGGCGAACTCCAGGTTGGAGCCCTTCGCCTGGACGCGATAACCGACACCGCTGATCTCGAGCGCCTTGCTGTATCCCGCGGTCACGCCGGTGATCATGTTCGCCACCAGCGTGCGGGACAGGCCGTGAAGGGCCTTGTTCTGACGCTCGTCGTTCGGGCGGACGACGTTGAGCACGCCGTCCTCACCCTTGGTGACCTCGATCGGCGCTGCGACGGTGTGCGTGAGGGAACCCTTGGGGCCCTTCACCGCGACCGTGCGGCCATCGATGGTGACGTCCACACCGGCGGGAACCTGGATGGGGAGCTTGCCGATTCGCGACATGAGCTATTCCTCCGTTCCCGACTACCAGACGTAGGCGAGGACTTCCCCACCTACGCCCTTCTTGCTGGCCTGCTGGCCGGTCAGGAGACCGTGGGACGTGGAGATGATCGCCACGCCCAGGCCGCCGAGAACCTTCGGCAGATTGGTGGACTTTGCGTATACACGCAGACCCGGCTTCGAAATGCGCTTGATGCCGGCGATCGAACGCTCGCGGTTGGGCCCGAACTTCAGCTCGAGGACGAGGTTCTTGCCGACCTCGGCGTCCTCGACCTTCCAGCCGGTGATGAAGCCCTCCTGCTGGAGGATCTCCGCGATGTGCGACTTGATCTTGCTGTGCGGCATTGCGACATCGTCGTGATACGCCGAGTTCGCGTTACGCAGACGCGTGAGCATGTCTGCGATGGGATCAGTCATGGTCATGAGTTGGCCTTCGGCCTCTCTCGCCGGGGTTTCCTGTATGCGCCATCCCTCTCCCCACTCAGTGGCGGGACGGGTGCGGTGCGGGGACCTACGGCGTAGTAAGTCGGTCAGGGCGGCAGGCGCCCAACCCTTCAAGCCTACGGCATGAAAGGCGGGGCTCCTGCCGACCAGATACTTACCGAGAGCTTTCTGGTCCTCCCAAGCCCCTAGGGGCGAAGGAGAGTTACCAGGAGCTCTTGGTCACGCCCGGCAGCTCGCCACGGTGAGCCATCTCACGAAGGCACACGCGGCACAGGCCGAACTTGCGGTAAACGGAGTGGGGCCGGCCGCAGCGCTGGCAGCGGGTGTACCCGCGCACGCCGAACTTCGGCTTACGGGCGGCCTTAGCGATCAGAGCCTTCTTCGCCACGGTCAGTTCTCCTTGAACGGGAAGCCGAGGTGACGAAGCAGGGCACGACCCTCGTCGTCGTTGGCAGCCGTGGTGACCACGGTGATGTCCATGCCCCGGACCCGGTCGATCTTGTCCTGGTCGATCTCGTGGAACATGACCTGCTCCGTGAGACCGAAGGTGTAGTTGCCACGGCCGTCGAACTGCTTCGGCGACAGGCCGCGGAAGTCACGGATACGCGGAAGCGCGAGCGACAGCGTACGGTCCAGGAACTCCCACATGCGGTCACCGCGAAGGGTGACGTGGCAGCCGATCGGCTGCCCCTCACGCAGCTTGAACTGCGCGATCGACTTGCGGGCCTTCGTGACGGCGGGCTTCTGGCCGGTGATCGTCGTGAGGTCCCTGACGGCACCATCGATCAGCTTGGAGTCGCGGGCGGCGTCGCCCACACCCATGTTGACCACGATCTTGACCAGACCGGGAACCTGCATGACGTTCTCGTAGGAGAACTCCTCACGCAGCTTGCCGGCGATTTCCTCGCGGTAGCGCGTCTTGAGACGCGGCGCAGTGGTGGTCGTCATCAGATGTCCTCACCGGTCCGCTTGGCAACGCGGATCTTCTTGCCCTCGTCGTCAAAGCGGTAGCCGACGCGGGTGACGACCTTGTTGCCGTCCTTCTCCACGACCAGCTGTACGTTGCTGACGTGAATCGGGGCCTCGGTGGTGACAATGCCACCGGTCTGCGAGCCGCGAGCCGTCTGACCGGCCTTGGTGTGCTTCTTGACCCGGTTGACACCCTCGACGAGGACGCGGTCCTGAGCGGGGAAGGCAACGATGACCTTGCCCTGCTTGCCCTTGTCCTTACCGGTGATGACCTGAACCAGGTCGCCCTTCTTGATCTTCATGCTTACAGCACCTCCGGCGCGAGCGAGATGATCTTCATGAACTTCTTCTCGCGCAGCTCTCGGCCCACCGGGCCGAAGATACGGGTGCCGCGGGGGTCGCCGTCGTTCTTGAGAATGACAGCGGCGTTCTCGTCGAAGCGGATGTACGAGCCATCCTGGCGACGGCGCTCCTTGACGGTGCGAACGATGACGGCCTTGACGACGTCACCCTTCTTCACGTTGCCACCGGGGATCGCGTCCTTGACGGTGGCGACGATGACGTCACCGATGCCCGCGTAGCGGCGACCCGAGCCACCGAGAACACGGATGGTGAGAATTTCCTTCGCACCCGTGTTGTCGGCGACGCGCAGTCGCGACTCCTGCTGGATCACGTCTATCTCCTGATCGTCTGCCGGTTCCCGGCGGGGGCTCCGGTGAAGGAGCCCCCGCCGAGCCTGGCGGAACTGTCCTGAGGGGAGACCCCCTCAGGGATTACTTGGCCTTCTCGAGGATCTCGACGATGCGCCAGCGCTTCGTGGCGGACAGCGGACGCGTCTCCATGATGACAACGCGGTCGCCGACGCCTGCAGCGTTCTGCTCGTCGTGGGCCTTGAGCTTGTTCGTACGGCGGATGACCTTGCCGTACAGCGCGTGCTTGACGCGGTCCTCGACAGCGACGACGACGGTCTTGTCCATCTTGTCGCTGACGACCAGACCCTCACGGGTCTTGCGGAAACCGCGGTCGGTGTTGGTCTCAGTCACAGTCTTCTCGCTCATCAGACGCTCTCCACCGTCTCGATGCCCAGCTCGCGCTCACGCATCAGGGTGTAGATCCGGGCGATGTCCTTACGGACGGACTTGAGCCGACCGTGGTTCTCGAGCTGTCCGGTCGCCGCCTGGAAGCGGAGGTTGAACAGCTCTTCCTTGGCCTCGCGGAGCTTGTTGAGGAGCTCCTCGCCGCCCAGCTCGCGCAGCTCGGACGCCTTGGTACCGGCCGACATCACGACTCACCTGCCTCGCGCCGAACGATCCGGCACTTCATCGGAAGCTTGTGAGCAGCGCGGGTGAGCGCCTCACGAGCAATCTTCTCGTTCGGGTAGGACAGCTCGAACATCACCCGACCGGGCTTGACGTTCGCGATCCACCACTCGGGAGAACCCTTACCGGAACCCATGCGGGTCTCGGCGGGCTTCTTCGTCAGGGGGCGGTCCGGGTAGATGTTGATCCAGACCTTGCCGCCACGCTTGATGTGGCGGGTCATCGCGATACGAGCTGCCTCGATCTGGCGGTTCGTCACGTACGCCGGGGTCAGCGCCTGGATGCCGTACTCGCCGAACGCAACCTGCGTGCCACCCTTGGACATACCGCTGCGCTTCGGGTGGTGCTGCTTGCGGTGCTTGACCCTACGGGGGATCAGCATTTCGGTCAGGCCTCCGTTCCGGTGCTCTCAGCCGGAGCAGCTGCGGCGGGAGCGTCGGCCTTGGGGGCCTCCGCTGCCGGCGCGGACTGCTGCGGCTTGCGGCCGCGGCCGCCACGCTCGCCACCACGGCCACCACCGCGGCCGGCCGGGCGGTCAGTGCCGCCACGAGCCGGACGGTTGCCGGCGCGGGCCGCGGCGTTCTCGGCGCGAACCTCGGCGATGTTCTTGACGTCGCCCTTGTAGATCCAGACCTTCACACCGATGCGGCCGAAGGTCGTCTTGGCCTCGAAGAAGCCGTAGTCCACGTTCGCACGGAGCGTGTGCAGGGGCACGCGGCCCTCGCGGTAGAACTCCGAGCGGGACATCTCGGCGCCGCCGAGGCGGCCACCGCACTGGATCTTGATGCCCTTGGCGCCGGCCTTCATCGTGCTCTGCATGCTCTTACGCATGGCACGACGGAAGGAGACGCGGGAGGAGAGCTGCTCGGCGACGGCCTGGGCCACCAGCTGAGCGTCCACCTCGGGGTTCTTGACCTCGAGGATGTTCAGCTGGACCTGCTTGCCGGTCAGCTTCTCCAGCTCGCCACGGATGCGGTCGGCCTCGGCGCCACGGCGACCGATGACGATGCCCGGGCGGGCGGTGTGGATGTCAACGCGGACGCGGTCACGGGTGCGCTCGATCTCCACCTTGGAGATGCCGGCCCGCTCCATGCCCTTCGTCATCATGCGACGAATGGCAACGTCTTCCTTGACGTAGTCCTTGTACAGCTTGTCGGCGTACCAACGGGACTTGAAGTCCGTGGTAATGCCGAGCCGGAACCCATGCGGGTTAACCTTCTGGCCCATTACCGGGTTCCTTCCTTGCTGCTGACGACCACGGTGATGTGGCTGGTCCGCTTACGGATCCGGTAGGCACGGCCCTGAGCACGCGGACGGAACCGCTTCAGGGTCGGGCCCTCGTCCACGTACGCCTCGCTGATGACCAGCGAAGAGGCGTCAGGGTGGTCGTAGTTGTGTGCAGCGTTGGCGATGGCGCTGTCAAGCACCTTGCCAACCGGCACGCTCGCGGCCTGCGGGGCGAAACGCAGGACCGCCTGAGCCTCCGTGGCATCCATGCCACGGATGAGGTCCACCACGCGGCGGGCCTTCATGGGCGTGACGCGGATGTACCGCGCCTGGGCCCTGGCTTCCATGGTTGTCCCTTCGGTGTGAGTCATAGTCGTTTCCACCCCGCGTTAGCGGCGCTTCGACTTCCGGTCGTCCTTGACGTGGCCGCGGAAGGTGCGAGTCGGCGAGAACTCGCCGAGCTTGTGGCCGACCATCGACTCGGTGACGAACACCGGGACGTGGATCTTGCCGTTGTGCACCGCGATGGTGTGACCCAGCATGGCCGGGATGATCATCGAGCGACGGGACCAGGTCTTGATGACGTTCTTGGTGCCTGCCTCGTTCTGTACGTCCACCTTCTTGATGAGGTGGCCGTCGACGAAGGGCCCCTTCTTGAGACTGCGCGGCATCTAAACCCGCTCCTAGCGCTTCTTGTTCGTCTTGCGGCGGCGGACGATGTACTTGCTCGATGCCTTCTTCGGCGAGCGAGTACGACCCTCCTTCTGACCCCACGGCGAGACCGGGTGACGTCCACCGGAGGTCTTGCCTTCACCACCACCGTGCGGGTGGTCAACCGGGTTCATCGCGACACCGCGGACGGTCGGGCGAACGCCCTTCCAGCGCATACGGCCGGCCTTGCCCCAGTTGATGTTCGACTGCTCGGCGTTGCCGACCTCACCGATGGTGGCGCGGCAGCGGGCGTCGACCAGCCGGATCTCTCCGGAAGGCATACGAAGGTGGGCCATCGTGCCCTCCTTCGCCAGCAGCTGCACGGAAGCACCAGCGGAACGGGCGAACTTCGCGCCGCCGCCGGGCCGCAGCTCGATGGCGTGGATGGTCGTACCGACCGGGATGTTGCGCAGCGCCAGGTTGTTGCCCGGCTTGATGTCTGCGGTCGGACCGTTCTCGACGCGGTCACCCTGCGACAGACCACGGGGGGCGACGATGTAACGCTTCTCGCCGTCCGCGTAGTGCAGCAGCGCGATGCGCGCGGTGCGGTTCGGGTCGTACTCGATGTGCGCGACCTTGGCCGGCACGCCGTCCTTGTCGTGACGACGGAAGTCGATCACTCGGTAGGCGCGCTTGTGGCCACCGCCCTGGTGGCGAACGGTCACACGACCGGCGTTGTTACGGCCGCCCTTGCTGTGCAGGGGGCGGACCAGCGACTTCTCCGGCGTGGACCGCGTGATCTCGACAAAGTCGGCGACGCTGGAGCCACGACGGCCCGGGGTCGTCGGCTTGTACTTGCGGATACCCATTTCTCAGTCCTCGTCCGATTCCGGACGACTCGACCTCACTAGGAGGTCGGGCCGCCGAAGATGTCGATACGGTCGCCCTCGGCGAGGGTCACGATGGCGCGCTTGGTGTCAGCGCGCTTGCCGAAGCCGGTCTTGGTCCGCTTGCGCTTGCCCTGCCGGTTGATCGTGTTGACCCCGGTGACCTTGACCGAGAAGACCGCTTCCACGGCCTGCTTGATCTGGGTCTTGTTGGAGCCGGGCGCGACGATGAACGTGTACTTGTTCTCGTCGAGCAGCGCATAGCTCTTCTCGGACACGACCGGCTTGACGAGAACGTCACGCGGGTCCGAGTAGGTCTTGCTCGTGATGGTCGAGCTGGTAACGGTCGCCTCGCTCATCAGGCGTCGCTCCCTTCGGTCTCAGCGGTCTGGGGGCCAGACACGAAGGACTCGAAAGCGGCCTGGGTGAAGACCACGTCGTCAGAGACGATCACGTCGTACGTGTTCAGCTGGCCCGGCTCCAGGATGTGCACCTGGGGCAGGTTGCGTGCGGACAGCCACGCGGCCTCGTCGGCGCGGTCGACGACCAGGAGCAGGTTGGCGCGCTCCGAGATCTTGCCGAACAGCGTCTTGGCGGCCTTCGTGGAAACTCCACCCTCGACCACGCCGGTGACGACGTGGATGCGGGAGTGACGCGCCCGGTCGGAGAGGGCACCGCGCAGGGCGGCGGCCTTCATCTTCTTCGGGGTGCGCTGCGAGTAGTCGCGCGGCTGCGGGCCGTGGACGACGCCACCGCCTGCGAACTGCGGCGCGCGGGTCGAACCCTGGCGCGCGCGGCCGGTGCCCTTCTGGCGGTAAGGCTTGCGGCCGCCACCACGGACTTCGCCGCGACGCTTGGTCTTGTGCGTGCCCTGACGGGCAGCTGCCAGCTGTGCGACAACGACCTGGTGGATCAGCGGAACGCTGGTCTTCGCGTCGAAGATCTCCGCGGGGAGCTCGACGGTACCGGCCTTGTCGCCTGCCGGCGAAAGGATTGCAATGGTGCTCATTACCTCAAGCCCCCTTGGCCGCGGTACGGACCAGGACGAGGCCGCCGTTCGGACCGGGGACCGCGCCCTTGATGAGGAGCAGACCCTTCTCCGCGTCAACCGCGTGGATGGTCAGGTTCTGGGTGGTGACGCGCTCGTTACCCATCCGGCCGGCCATGCGCATGCCCTTGAAGACACGCCCAGGGGTGGCGCAGCCACCGATCGAACCGGGGGAACGGTGCTTGCGCTGGACGCCGTGGCCGGCGCCGAGGCCCTTGAAGTTGTGACGCTTCATGACACCGGCGAAGCCCTTGCCCTTGCTCTTGCCCGTGACGTCAACCTTGACGCCGGACTCGAACACCTCGGCAGTGATCTCCTGGCCCAGCGTGTACTCGCTGGAGTCAGGGGTGCGGAGCTCCACCAGGTGGCGGCGCGGGGTCACGTCGGCCTTGGCGAAGTGGCCCTTGAGGGGCTTGTTCACCTTGCGCGGGTCGATCTCGCCGAAGGCGATCTGGACCGACTCGTAGCCGTCGCTGTCGTTCGTACGAACCTGCGTCACGACGCACGGCCCGGCCTTGACGACGGTCACCGGGACAACCCGGTTGTTCTCGTCCCAGACCTGGGTCATGCCGAGCTTCTCGCCCAGGACGCCCTTGATGTTCTTGCTCATCTCGGCCCGTCCCCTCAGAGCTTGATCTCGATGTCGACGCCGGCCGGCAGGTCGAGGCGCATCAGCGAGTCAACCGTCTTCGGCGTGGGGTCGAGGATGTCGATGAGGCGCTTGTGCGTGCGCATCTCGAAGTGCTCGCGAGAGTCCTTGTACTTGTGCGGCGACTTGATGACGCAGTACACGTTCTTCTCAGTGGGCAGCGGCACCGGGCCTGCGACCGACGCACCAGTGCGGGTCACCGTCTCGACGATCTTCTTCGCCGAGGAGTCGATGACCTCGTGGTCGTAGGCCTTGAGCCGGATGCGGATCTTCTGTCCCGCCATGGCTACTAGTAGTCCTGTCTCTCATAACGCTCTGGAACCCGGGAGTTCTAACAACTCCACCTCCGACCCACGCGGTCGGGCGTGTCGCATCCCCTCTACGAAAATCTCCCGAAGGAAATCCCAACCAAGGGGGTGCGGGCCTGAGACCTCGCGGCCGGGGGTAAAACACCCACCGGGTGCCTGGTCTGCGCCCTGCTGAACTTCCCGAAAGATTCCCGTACGTCCGACCCTGGGGGTCGACGAGTACTGTGGGACTCGCTTCCGGTCCTCCCGGCGGGAGGCGTGCAGCATTGACACTCAACCGAGCAACCTGGCTAGTGTGCCATACGGTTCCCAGGCCTGGCCAATCGGGTCCGGGATCTTACCCCCTGCGAGGGACCGGTCAAACGCGGACACCCATCGGTGAGCTGCGGAACCACCGTTCGGGACGTCCGGCCGTCCGTTCGGGACACCCGGCCGACCGTTCGAGGGATCGCCCTTTCGGGCCACCGGCGCCCCCTTCGGCATATGCCACATAGGCGGCGGGCCTAGCTTTCGACCATGGTCAACTCATCGCACGAGGCGATGCACCGGATCTTCCAGGAAGATCCGGGCATCTTCACCAGGACGTTCAGGACCCTGGGCATCCCCTTCCCGGACACCGTGGACGTCTCGGTCCTCACCACCGACCTCACCGAGATCCAGCCTCTGGAACGCCGCCTCGACACTCTGCTGCGGGTGGAGACGGCCGACGGCAGGCCCTACCTGCTGGCCGTCGAGTCCCAAGGGAGGAAGGACCCGTCCAAGCCGAGCAGTTGGACCTACTACCTGGCCCATCTCAACGCCAAGTACGGCATCGCCCCTGTGCTGCTCGTCGTCTGCCAGGACGAACCCACGGCCCGGTGGGCGGCGAGGCCCATTCACATCGGTCCACCGGAATGGGCCTCGCTCACGGTCCGGCCGCTGGTGCTCGGTCCACACAACGTGCCCGCCGTGACCGACCCCTCGGTGGCCGCACGCGATGTCCCGCTCGCCACCTTCTCGGCGATTACACATGGTAAAGACCCGAATGCGCCTGCCATACTCGAAGCGCTGGCCACCGCGTTGAAGACCCTCGACGAAGAGACAGCGGTCATCTTCGGCGAGCTCACCGAACTCGGGCTGGGCAATTCCCCGGCCGCTCAGATCTGGAGGGACCTCATGGCTGTGGACCTGTCTTTCTTCCGCTCGGAATCCTCACAGCGACTGCGTGCCGAAGGTAAGGCCGAAGGCAAGGCCGAAGGCAAAGCGGAGGCCGTGGTGCAGGTACTGAAGCAGCGCGGGATCGCCGTGAGCAGTGAGATCAGCGACCGCATCAGGGAATGCACCGACACCGGCGCCCTCGACCGCTATCTGATCCTGGCCCTCAGCGCTTCCTCGGCCGCGGACCTGTTCCAGGAAGGCTGAGACGCTTCCGCATCGGCACGCGCCCGGCTGATTGAATCCGCCCATGTCGACGGGCACCGTCCGGAGCTGGAGCCTTCGCCCCGCCGCCTCCGATGGCCTGTACGCCCGCCACGGATTCACCGTGGAGGGCGAGGACCCGGTCGACGTATATATGGTCCGCCCGCCCCGCGCGTGATCGGCGGACCCGGGCCTCCGGGGGTCAGCCGGCCGCCGCGTACGCCACGAATCGGCTCCACGCCCGCGCACCGATGCCGATCACGGGGCCCGGCGCATCCTTGGAGTCGCGCACGCTCACCGCGCCCGAGACCCTGGCCACCTCGACACAGTCGTTGTTGTCGCTTCCGCTGTAGCTGCTCTTGAACCACTCCGGCCCGGAGGCGTCTCCGGAGGACCTGATGCTCATGTCTCACCCAGCGCTTTCTCGACGAAGGCCAGCGACTCCCGGGGACTGAGAGCCTGCGCCCGGATGATTCCATACCTGAGTTCGAGAAGGTGCGCCTCCTTCGGCTCGGACACCAGGCGAGTGGTGAGCTGGGCTTCGGAATACCCGATCGCCGTCCCGTCCTTGAGCCTCAGTAGCTGAAGCTGCCCGCCCATCCCGGCGTGGTCCTCCCGGTCCGTCGGCATCACCTGGAACTCGACGTGCCTCAACTGCGCCACGTTCAGCAGGTGTTCGAGCTGGCGGCGCAGCAACGCCCGTCCCCCGAGCGGACGCCGCAGCGTGACCTCCTCCTGTACGAAGGTGAGCGTCACCAGGGGCGTGCGCGTGAAGATCTCCTGGCGGGCCAGCCGGGCGGAGACGAAGCGGTCCAGGTCGTCCGGTGAGAGGGCGGGCCGTCTCATCTCGAACAGCGCTCGGGCGTACTCCTCCGTCTGGAGCAGGCCGTGCACGTTGTGGTTGCCGTAGGCGCCGAGCTCCACCGCCTCCCGCTCGACCCGGGCCAGGTCACGCACCTTCCTGGGGTACCGGGCCTCGGCGACGTCGCCCCGCATCGCCGCGATCTTCCCTGCCGCGCCCAGGATCCTGTCGGCGCTGTCGAGGAACTCCGGTTTCGGGGCGCGTCTGCCGCGCTCGACGCAGGACACCATCTCCTCGTTGTACCCGATGGCGGCGCCCAGTTCCGACTGCCGCAGACCGGCCGCCTCCCGCCACAGCTTGATCTGCCGGCCGACGGTCTTCATGACCGCGCCGGAGTCGTCCTCCAGGCCGCTGTCCCAGCGGGAACCGTGCGCGCTGTCCGCGTCAGCCCCGGTGCGCGCCGGTCCCCCCGTGTCCCCGTCCATACCCGCCCCCCTCTGTCGTGCCCTCGGACCCAACGGTGGCCGCCACCACTGCGGCACGGCACCGAGGCCGGACAGCACCGCACAGCGCCGGGTCGCGGCCGGACAAGCGCTCTCCGCACGGGCGCCATCCCTTCCGAGAGTAGCCACGAACCGACCACGCTGAGTGACATGAGTCGAGAAATCACCCGAACCGTGCGTTCCGCTCCCGTCCACGCCTTCACCGTGCTGCTCTCCCCCACCCGGCGGGGTGCCCGGCTCGCACGCCTGCTGGCCGTGGCCCACCTGGGCGCCTGGGGACTACCCGTGGAGGCGGCCGCGCAGATCGTCGCGGAGCTGGCGTCCAACGCCGTGCTGCACGGTCGCGTGCCGGGCCGGGACTTCCGGCTGGGTCTGACGGTCCTGCACGGCGGGCGGCTACGGATCGAGGTCACCGACGCCCGTGGCGAGGCTCTGCCACGGACCGCGGCCCCCGCACGAGACGCCGGAACCGGGCGTGGCCTGCTGATCGTGGAGGCGCTGGCCGACCGCTGGGGCGTGACCTCCGGGCCCGTGCCGCGCAAGACGGTCTGGGCAGAGCTGGACCTCTCACCGTGACCACTCGCACCGGGTCGCGGCGGACCACGTCCCGGCGAACCACGACCCGGTGGACCACGTCCCGGTGGCGCACGACGCCTAAAGCTTTTGAGGACTTGGGGAAACAACCCTCCCCGACCAGACCCGACCCCGATCCCGCCCGGTCACTCGCACGGGTGACATATGGCAACTGGGCTGGATTTGCCATGGGTTGGCTGTCATATGCTCGCCGCGACAATCGCAGACATGCGGCCACCGCAGACATGCGACGGCCCCCGACGGGACTGGCATCCCGGTCGAGGGCCTGACCACCGAGAAGAAAAAGGCTTCCCCATGGGTACCAAGCAGGTTAGCGCGCCCCCGTGCGCCCCGTCCCCCGTCTCCGGGGGACACACACCGTCAGCCGGGGTCATTCACGTCACCGTCCGGCACACCGCGGCCTTCACCGTGATCGGCAATCACCTCAGTCAGCACCGGGCGCTGTCCCTGGTCGCGATCGGGCTGGCCGTGCACATCCAGTCGCTGCCCGCCGGAGCCAGGATCGGCATCAAGCGTCTCGCCGAGCGGTTCCCCGAGAGCGAGGTCCGCATCGCCGCCGCCCTGCGGGAGCTGGAGGCCTCCGGCTATCTGCACCGCAGCCGCTTCCGGCTGCCGGACGGCCGCATCTGCACGCGTACCGTCTCCTACAACCAGCCGGGAGCCGCCGCGCCCGCCACCGCGCGCCCGCGTCCCGGCGGCACGAGGCGCGGCACCGCGTCGGCACCGGTCGCCCCGAGGGCGCCCCGGAGCGGGAGGCACCGCACGCCTAAGCCACCGGCCGAGCCCGTGCTTCGGGCCTATCCCGCGTGTCCGGCCGAGCCCGTGCCTCCGGGGAGCGGGCGGCGTAGTGAACCTGCGGCGCCGGTCGAGAGCGTGCCGGTCCTCCTGGCGGACCCTCTCGCTTCGGCCGCCCCGCTGCCCGCACAGCCCGAACCCTGCCAGGCCGCCGTCTCCGGCCAGGTCGAGGCACCACCGATCGCACCCGTGCCCGTACCGACACCCGTACCCGTACCGGCGCCGACCGCACGGCCTGTGCCACCTCCCCCGATGCCCCGCCCGCAGACGGCCTGCCCCGAGTTCCAGCGCGTGGCCACCGCGCTCCTGGCGGATCTCCGCCGCCTGTCGCCGCGGCTCACGCTGTCGGAGGGGGACATCGGGATGCTCGCCCCGGGTGTCGCCGCCTGGCTGGAGCGCGACGCCCGTCCCGACACGATCCGGCAGGCGCTCACGGCGGATCTGCCCGTGCCCCTGAAGCACCCGGCCAAGCTCCTGCGCCACCGGATCACGGCTTTGCTCCCGCCTCCGCTGCCGGACGCTCGGGAACTCGTGGCCGTCCGCCCCGGCACGATCGTCATCCCGATGCAGAACTGCGACCGCTGCGACCGCGCCTTCCGCTCGCGCACTCCGGGCCACTGCCGTGACTGCGGGTACGGATCGAGCACGGCCGCCTGAACGGGCTTGCGGTCAGCCGGTCAGGTGCGGCTGACCGTGGAGCAGCCTTCCTGGTCCGGCCACCCACGGCGATCGTAGGGGTCCACCACGTCTCCGGGGGTCTCCCGCACCGAAAGGTCGCTGTCGAAGCGGGGGTGCAGAAGACCGTCGTACACATCGCACTCGGTGTTGCCGATGCGGGATTCATAGCGCAGGAGCGCAAGCTTGCCGGGCGCCGCGAGGAAGCGCTCCGGGTCGTACAGCACGGTCGTCAGCCGGCGCCGCACGATCGTGCGCGCCACCTCGTCTCCGCCCGGCTTCACCACCGGGTAGACGAAGGTGTAGTCGGAGTGCACCTCCACGGAGCCCGGCCGTCCCCCTTCGAAGGTCATACGGCCCCGCACCTTGACGACGTCACCGGCCTGCCGGGCCTCGTCCGGGTCGAAGCGGGTGAACATCATCAGCGGGTCGTCCTTCTCGCCCGGTTCGGCCAGCGACCGCTCCAGCAGCTCCCGGCCGTCCTCCTGCTGCGGATCGAGCAGCTTCAGCGCATCGGCCGGCTTCTCACCTCGGAGGGTGGACGGATCGAGGTTCGCGACGACGAGGAGACGGCGGGTGGCACGCAGGGCGTCGCCGACCTGCTCCTTGCTCATGCCGCCGGCCGCCTTCGCCTCCGGGATCTCGATCCCCTCGGCGCCGTCCGCCCAGCGGAGCGCGGGCGACCCGCGGAACGGTTCCCGCAGCGTCGGACGGCGGCCGGGGCCGGGGCCGCCGGGCGGTGCGGCGGTGGGCGGCGCGGTCTCGGCAGGCAGCGGAAGCGTGTCCACGAACGGATTCGCTCCGGGCAGGTGGTCCGTCACCAGGCTCGGGCGCATGGCGATCACGAGCACCCCCAGGACGGCGACGAAACCCAGGGTGCCCGCGAGACGCCGCCGCTTCTGCGAGCGGCCGTTCAGCTCCTGCCACGCGGGGCCGGTCCGCCAGCCCTCGGGCTGCCACGGTTCGGCCTGTGCGGGCTTCCTGCCCCAACTCCGTGCGCCGCCCCGGGCGCGTTCGGCGTCCTCGTCCCGTGCGCGCAGCCGGGCGGCGACCATCCGTGCGCGGGCCGACGGCTCCTTCGGGGCGTCGGCCGTGCCCGCCTGCGCGACCAGTTCCGCCCACTGCTCGTCGGAGACGGCCGGTCCCTCATCGGGGCGTTCCGAGTGCTCTCCGGGTGGCGTGCTTGTGCTCACTGCCTGTCCACTTCCTCACGTCGTCAGCTCAACCTCACGCCACGTACGCGATCAAGGACAAGCGAAACGAACACTCCGTGACGCTGTTGTGATGGACCCGAGGGGATCTCGGGTATCCCCGCACTCGCCGACTCCCCCGGCAGGGACGATCTCTCTGCGCCGGCCGCCGATCGGCCCGCATGTCGTCGTACGGGGAAGACCGCTAGGGTGAGCGCGTCCAGAGGGGGAGGCCGGGTGCGTCTGCTGATCGACGTGGTCGAGGGCGACTTCTCCGCGTTCCACGGCCCGTACGGAAACAAGGCGGCTCGCCGCATGAACGCGCTGGCGCCCTTCGCCGCCGCGCCCCGTACGGCGGTGGACGGCTCGACCCGGTGGCACGACCTGCACGAGGCCGTCCTGGGCCGGGCGTTCGAGATGTCCGTGGAGCCTTCAGCGACCGTGGCCAAGTGCCTGGCCGCCGCTCTCGGTGAAGCCAGGCGCAGAGGGGTGGCCGAGCCCGAGCGCGCGTACGAGCCGGTGTTCCCCTGGGACGACGGGGTGCTGCGCACCTGGCTGGCGGACCCCGCCACGGACGAGAGGCTCGACCCCCGGCTGACGCTCGACGCGTACGGTCTGGCCGACGGCGACCTGATCGTCCTGTGCGTCGAGCGCCCGGCCGAGAGCATGTACAGGCTTGCCCGCAGCCCCAACCCCGCCGCCCTGCTGGAACACATGCAGCTTGCGATGCAGGGTGCTGCCCCCGACAGCGGCGGCATGCTGTGGGGCGTCCTCCTCTACACGTCCGTGGACACCGGGCTGGCGACGTACGTCCGTACCCACTACGAGGACCTCGACGCGCTCTCCGGCCCCACGACCCGCGTCTTCGTGATGGAGCGCCGGACTCCGTGGGCCGACGCACGGCGCTACTGGCGCAGGCACCTCGAACCGGAGCTGTACCAGGTGCTGGCGCCGATGCAATGGCTGCGCTGGCAGCCGTACGACCCGCAGGGTGCCTACAGGATCGCCTCGCTGCTGAAGGTGGACCCCGCGCTCCTGCCCTGCCTCGTCCTGTTCAACGGACGGGCCGACCTGCCCTGGGGGAAACAGAAGGTCGTCTTCCCGGTCGAGGAGGCCACGCCCCACTACTTCCGCACCCTGTTCGGCCGCATCGCCGAGGCCCTGGACGGACAGCCCGGCACCGGGGACGGACGGCTGGAGTACCAGGACGCGCGGGCCGGGACGCGGGCCGACGGTCCCACGGTGCTGCGCGACCTGCTGCTCCGTAGCGCCCGTGACCGGGACGAGGAGGCGTTCGCCCGGGTCGCGGAGGCCCAGCGCGCCATCAGCGCCGCGCTGAAGCCGACTCCCCCGCCCCACACCGGGTATCAGCTCAACAACTGCAAGGTCATTCTCACTTCGGGGGCCACCATGACGGAGAACTTCAACTTCACCGGGCAGAACACGACGTTCGTCAACCGCCCCAAGGACACGGTCATCCAGGACTTCCAGAACCAGCACGGAACCGCGCTGTGCGCCGACGACCTACGGCAGCTGCTCGGGCTGACCCTCTCCAGCACCGAACTCTCCGACACCGAGCGCGACGAGGCCGCGCAGGCGGTGCACGACCTGGCCACGCTCTCCGGCGAGCCGGACGTCGGCGCCTTCCGGCTGCGTGCGGAGCGCCTTCGGGAACTGCTGTCGGGCGCGGCGGACATCGCGCAGCCGGCGCTGGCCCTGATCGCGACGGTCACGGCGGCCGTGACCGGCTGACCCGGACCGCGACCGTCCGTCGCGCACCGGTGACGCGGTTGCAGTGACGTCAGTCTGCAGTGGTGCAAGAGTCCGCCCGTTCATCCGATGACGACGCCGGGTACGGCGAAGGGCCCCGTACCTCTCTCGCGAGAGGTACGGGGCCCTTCTGGTGCTCAGTGAGGAGCAACCAGGTCAGACGATCAAGTAATTACTTGATGATCTTGGTGACCTGGCCGGCGCCCACGGTCCGGCCACCCTCACGGATGGCGAACTTCAGGCCCTCTTCCATGGCGACCGGCTGGATCAGCGCGACGTCCATGAGGGTGTTGTCACCCGGCATGACCATCTCGGTGCCCTCGGGAAGGGTCACAACGCCCGTCACGTCCGTGGTACGGAAGTAGAACTGCGGGCGGTAGTTGTTGAAGAACGGGGTGTGACGGCCACCCTCGTCCTTCGACAGGATGTAGGACTGCGCCTGGAACTCCGTGTGCGGCGTGACCGAACCCGGCTTGATGATGACCTGGCCGCGCTCGACGTCCTCGCGCTTGATGCCACGGAGGAGCAGACCGACGTTCTCACCGGCCTGGCCCTCGTCGAGCAGCTTGCGGAACATCTCGATGCCGGTGACCGTGGTGGTGGTCTTCTCGGTCTTGATACCGACGATGTCGACGGTCTCGTTGACCTTCAGGACACCACGCTCGATGCGGCCGGTGACGACCGTACCGCGACCGGTGATCGTGAAGACGTCCTCGATCGGCATGAGGAACGGCTTCTCGACGTCACGCTCGGGCTGCGGGATGGACTCGTCGACGGCCTTCATCAGGTCGAGAACGGTCTTGCCCCACTCCGCGTCGCCCTCGAGGGCCTTGAGCGCCGAGACCTTGACGACCGGAAGGTCGTCGCCCGGGAACTCGTACTCGGAGAGGAGCTCACGAACCTCGAGCTCGACGAGCTCCAGGATCTCCTCGTCGTCCACCATGTCGGCCTTGTTCAGGGCGACGACGATGTACGGCACGCCTACCTGGCGGGCCAGGAGCACGTGCTCCTTGGTCTGCGGCATCGGGCCGTCGGTGGCCGCGACCACGAGGATGGCGCCGTCCATCTGCGCCGCACCCGTGATCATGTTCTTGATGTAGTCGGCGTGACCCGGGCAGTCGACGTGCGCGTAGTGACGCGACTCCGTCTGGTACTCGACGTGCGCGATCGAGATCGTGATACCGCGCTGACGCTCCTCAGGAGCCTTGTCGATCTGGTCGAAGGCCGAGGCCTCGTTCAGGTCCGGGTACGCGTCGTGCAGCACCTTGGTAATGGCGGCCGTGAGGGTCGTCTTACCGTGGTCAATGTGACCGATGGTGCCGATGTTGACGTGCGGCTTAGTCCGCTCGAACTTTGCCTTCGCCACTGGGGTCCTCCTGAGTGGTTCTGTACGCCTTGCTTCATCGGCGCCAGGTGATCTTTGCTGGAATGCCGGTTCCGGAGGCATCCGCCGCGCACTTGCGCGCGACGACGAATGCCCGACCGGCTCCGGTGACAAGCCTAAAGCGTGAGCTCGGAAGAGTTACTCGCCCTTGGCCTTCGCGATGATCTCCTCGGCGACGTTCCGCGGAACCTCGGCGTAGGAGTCGAACTGCATCGAGTAGCTTGCGCGACCCGAGGTCTTGCTGCGGAGGTCTCCGACGTAGCCGAACATCTCCGAGAGGGGCACGAGGCCCTTCACGACGCGAGCGCCGCTGCGCTCCTCCATGGCCTGGATCTGGCCACGGCGGGAGTTGAGGTCGCCGATGACATCGCCCATGTAGTCCTCGGGCGTGGTGACCTCGACGGCCATCATCGGCTCGAGGAGCACGGGGGACGCCTTGCGGGCACCCTCCTTGAACGCCTGCGAACCGGCGATCTTGAAGGCGAGCTCCGAGGAGTCGACCTCGTGGTAACCACCGTCGAGAAGGGTGACGCGGACGCCGACCATCTCGTAACCGGCCAGGATGCCGAACTGCATGGCTTCCTGAGCACCCGCGTCCACCGAGGGAATGTACTCACGGGGGATGCGGCCACCGGTGACCTTGTTGACGAACTCGTAGGAGGCGTCGCCACCCTCGATGGGCTCGAGGGCGATCTGCACCTTCGCGAACTGGCCGGTACCACCAGTCTGCTTCTTGTGCGTGTAGTCGATGCGCTCGACGGTCTTGCGGATCGTCTCGCGGTAAGCGACCTGGGGCTTGCCGACGTTCGCCTCGACGCGGAACTCGCGCTTCATGCGGTCGACGAGCACCTCGAGGTGAAGCTCGCCCATACCACCGATGATGGTCTGGCCGGTCTCCTCGTCGGAGTGCACCTGGAAGGAGGGGTCCTCCTCCGAGAGGCGCTGGATGGCGACACCCAGCTTCTCCTGGTCACCCTTGGACTTGGGCTCGATGGCGACCTGAATGACCGGCGCCGGGAAGTCCATGGACTCCAGGATCACCGGGTTCTTGTCGTCGGACAGCGTCTCACCCGTGGTGGTCTGCTTCAGGCCCATGACGGCGACGATGTCACCGGCGCCCACCGACGCGATCTCCTCACGCTTGTTCGCGTGCATGCGGTAGATCTTGCCGATGCGCTCCTTCTTGCCCTTGACCGAGTTCAGCACCGCGGTGCCGGCCTCGAGGCGACCGGAGTAGATCCGGACGAAGGTGAGCTTGCCCAGGTGCGGGTCACTCGCGATCTTGAACGCCAGGCCGGAGAACGGCTCGTCGTCCGAAGGCTTGCGCTTGATGACCAGCTCCGGGTCCTTGACGTCGTGGCCCTCGATGGCCTCGACGTCCAGGGGGGAAGGCAGGTAGCGGACGACAGCGTCGAGCAGGGGCTGGACGCCCTTGTTCTTGAACGCGGTGCCACAGAAGACGGGGGTCACGGTGACGGAGTCGGCCGAGCCCTTCGACGCGAGGGTGATCCGACGGATCGCCTCGTGCAGCTGCTCCTCGGTGGGCTCGTTGCCCTCGAGGTACAGCTCCATCATCTGGTCGTCGTTCTCCGCGACGGCCTCAAGGAGCTTGCCGCGCCATTCCTCGGCGGCCTCCTTGTGCGTGTCGGGGATCTCGACGGTGTTGTACATCTCGCCCTTGGCGGCCTCTTCGGGCCACACGAAGGCCTTCATCGACACGAGGTCGACGACGCCCTTGAAGTCGGCTTCGGCGCCGATGGGGAGCTGCATGACGAGCGGGACCGCACCGAGGCGGTCGACGATCATGTCGACACAGCGGTGGAACTCGGCGCCGGTGCGGTCGAGCTTGTTGACGAAGCAGATACGCGGCACGCCGTAGCGGTCCGCCTGACGCCAGACGGTCTCGGACTGCGGCTCGACGCCGGCCACACCGTCGAACACGGTGACGGCACCGTCGAGGACGCGGAGCGAACGCTCCACCTCGACGGTGAAGTCGACGTGACCGGGGGTGTCGATGATGTTGATGGTGTGGTCAACATCATTGAGCGGCCAGTGACAGGTCGTCGCGGCCGACGTGATCGTGATGCCGCGCTCCTGCTCCTGCTCCATCCAGTCCATCGTGGCTGCGCCGTCGTGGACTTCACCGATCTTGTACGAAACGCCGGTGTAGAAGAGGATCCGCTCAGTGGTGGTCGTCTTGCCCGCGTCGATGTGGGCCATGATCCCGATGTTGCGGACCTTGGCCAGGTCAAGCGAAGTGGTGGCCATAAGGCTCAATCTTCTCTCGGTCTCGATGGGGTGAGCGACTACCAGCGGTAGTGCGCGAAGGCCTTGTTCGACTCGGCCATCTTGTGGGTGTCCTCGCGCTTCTTGACGGCAGCGCCAAGACCGTTGGAGGCGTCGAGCAGCTCGTTCATGAGGCGCTCGGTCATGGTCTTCTCACGACGGGCGCGGGAGTAACCCACGATCCAGCGCAGCGAGAGGGTGGCGGCACGACCGGGCTTGACCTCGATCGGCACCTGGTAGGTGGCGCCACCGACACGGCGGGACTTGACCTCGAGCGACGGCTTGACGTTCTCGAGCGCGCGCTTGAGCGTGATGACCGGGTCAGCGCCGGTCTTCTCGCGGAGGCCTTCCATGGCGCCGTAGACGATCCGCTCGGCGGTGGAACGCTTGCCGTCGAGCAGGATCTTGTTGATCAGCGACGTGACAAGAGGAGAGCTGTAGACCGGGTCGATGATGACCGGGCGCTTCGGGGCGGGGCCCTTACGAGGCATTCTTACTTCTCCTTCTTGGCGCCGTAGCGGCTGCGGGCCTGCTTGCGGTTCTTGACACCCTGGGTGTCGAGCGAACCGCGGATGATCTTGTAACGAACACCCGGCAGGTCCTTCACACGGCCACCACGCACGAGCACGATGGAGTGCTCCTGCAGGTTGTGCCCCTCACCCGGGATGTAGGCCGTGACCTCGATACCAGAGGTCAGACGCACACGTGCGACCTTACGGAGCGCCGAGTTCGGCTTCTTCGGGGTGGTCGTGAAGACACGCGTGCAGACGCCGCGACGCTGGGGCGAACCCTCGAGCGCGGGCGTCTTGTTCTTCTCGACCTTGTCCTGCCGGCCCTTCCGGACCAGCTGCTGGATCGTAGGCACTACTTCTCCGGTTTCTGTGTGCCGTTCGTGAAACTAACCTGGAACACTCGCCGACCCACGCGGTCGGGTGTGTCGAATACTGCACGCCCCCGCGGTGACGCAGAGGAGAACAGATTGCGGTGGCCACTTACGGACTCGCCGTGCGGTTGAGGACACGCACGCGAGCCCAGGCACACCCCAGGCACAAGGCTTGAGCGTACCTACCTCACGGAGCTGGGTCAAAACAAATGCTGTACGCCCTCGGGCCCCGGAACCCGAGGCGCGCCCCAGCCCAGCCCGCGGAACGTCCGCAGTGCCGGCGCTGCGGCCGACACAACCTCTCTGACCAGCATAAACGACTCCGGCGGCAGCCCGGACCTCTCCGTCCGGGCGGCGCGGCACCGGCCAGGTCGCCGGGACCCCGGGTGACCGACCTCACCGCGCCTCCGCTTCGGCACGCCGAAGGGCGGTCACCCCGTACGCAACGGGGTGACCGCCCTTCGGTCGTATCAAGCGACTCGCTTACTGGTTGTACGGACCGTAGTCGTAGTCCTCCAGCGGAACGGCCTGGCCGGAGCCCGTGCCGAACGGCGAGTAGTCGATGTCGTCGTAGCCGACGGCCGAGTACATCGCGGCCTTGGCTTCCTCGGTCGGCTCGACCCGGATGTTGCGGTAGCGGGACAGACCCGTACCGGCCGGGATGAGCTTACCGATGATGACGTTCTCCTTGAGGCCGATCAGGGAGTCCGACTTGGCGTTGATCGCCGCGTCGGTCAGGACCCTGGTCGTCTCCTGGAAGGACGCCGCCGACAGCCACGACTCAGTGGCGAGCGAGGCCTTGGTGATACCCATCAGCTGCGGACGGCCGGAGGCGGGGTGACCGCCCTCGGTGACCACACGACGGTTCTCGACCTCGAACTTCGACCGCTCGACCAGCTCGCCCGGCAGCAGCTCCGCGTCGCCGGACTCGATGATCGTCACGCGGCGCAGCATCTGCCGGATGATGATCTCGATGTGCTTGTCGTGGATCGACACGCCCTGCGAGTTGTAGACCTTCTGGACTTCGCCGACCAGGTGGACCTGGACCGCGCGCTGACCGAGGATCCGCAGCACGTCGTGCGGGTTCGTGGCACCGACGGTGAGCTTCTGGCCCACCTCGACCGCGTCGCCCTCGCCGACCAGCAGACGGGCACGCTTGGAGATCGGGAACGGCGTCTCCTCGCTGCCGTCGTCCGGCGTGACGACGATCTTCTTGGTCTTCTCGGTCTCCTCGATGCGGACCCGGCCCTTGGCCTCCGAGATCGGGGCGACACCCTTGGGGGTACGCGCCTCGAAGAGCTCGACGACACGCGGCAGACCCTGCGTGATGTCGTCACCCGCCACACCACCGGTGTGGAAGGTACGCATCGTCAGCTGGGTACCGGGCTCACCGATGGACTGGGCGGCGATGATGCCGACCGCCTCACCGATGTCGACCAGCTTGCCGGTGGCGAGCGAGCGTCCGTAGCAGAAGGCACAGGTGCCGACCGCGGACTCACAGGTCAGGACCGAACGGGTCTTGACCTCCTCGACGCCGGCGCCCACGAGGGCGTCGATCAGGACGTCACCGAGGTCGACGTTGGCAGGCGCGATGACCTTGCCGTCGATGACCACGTCCTCGGCCAGCATGCGGGCGTAGACCGAGGTCTCGACGTCGTCCGTCTTGCGCAGGACACCGTCGGCGCCCTTGACGGCGATCTTCAGCTTGAGGCCACGGTCGGTGCCGCAGTCCTCCTCGCGGATGATGACGTCCTGCGAGACGTCCACCAGACGACGGGTCAGGTAACCCGAGTCGGCGGTACGCAGGGCGGTGTCCGCCAGACCCTTACGGGCACCGTGCGTGGAGATGAAGTACTCCAGGACGGTGAGGCCCTCACGGAAGGACGCCTTGATCGGACGCGGGATGGTCTCGTTCTTCGCGTTAGACACCAGACCACGCATACCCGCGATCTGACGCATCTGCATCATGTTTCCTCGGGCACCCGAGTCGACCATCATGAAGATGGGGTTCGTCTTCGGGAA
Source organism: Streptomyces sp. NPDC057428 (assembly GCF_042803195.1). Taxonomy (NCBI): domain Bacteria; kingdom Bacillati; phylum Actinomycetota; class Actinomycetes; order Kitasatosporales; family Streptomycetaceae; genus Streptomyces; species Streptomyces sp. NPDC057428. Next base: position 111,795 of record NZ_JBHVCT010000006.1, on the reverse strand, counting down.
GTTCGCGTTCATCGCCTCGGCGACCTCGTTGGTCGCCTTGGTCCAGATCGCGATGAGCTCCTGCGTGCGCTCGTCCTTGGTGATCAGACCGCGCTCGTACTGCTTCTGGACCTTCTCGTCCTGCTCCTCGTAGCCCTTGACGATGGCCTTCTTGGCCTCGGGGACGACGATGTCGGCAACAGAGACGGTGACCCCGGAACGGGTCGCCCAGTGGAAGCCCGCAGCCTTCAGGTTGTCGAGCGTCGCCGCCACGATGACCTTGGGGTAGCGCTCCGCCAGGTCGTTGACGATCTCGGAGAGCTGCTTCTTGCCCACCGAGTAGTCGACGAACGGATAGTCCTCGGGCAGCAGCTCGTTGAAGAGCGCGCGGCCCAGGCTCGTACGCAGCCGGAAGGTGTCACCCGGCTGGTACTCGGGCTCGCCCTCCTCGGCGACCGGCGGCACCCAGCCACGCGGCGGGATGGTGCCCACCGGGAAGCGGATGTCGACCTTCGCCTGGAGCGACAGCTCGCGGGCGTCGAAGGCCATGGTGGCCTCGGCCGTGGAGCCGAACGCGCGGCCCGTGCCCTTGACGTTGCGGCCCTCTTCGTCCGTGGTGAGGAAGAAGAGGCCCAGCACCATGTCCTGGGTCGGCATGGTGACGGGGCGACCGTCGGCCGGCTTCAGGATGTTGTTCGAGGACAGCATCAGGATGCGGGCCTCGGCCTGCGCCTCCGCGGAGAGCGGCAGGTGAACGGCCATCTGGTCACCGTCGAAGTCCGCGTTGAACGCGGTGCAGACGAGCGGGTGGATCTGGATGGCCTTGCCCTCGACCAGCTGGGGCTCGAAGGCCTGGATGCCGAGGCGGTGCAGGGTGGGCGCACGGTTCAGCAGCACCGGGTGCTCGGCGATGACCTCTTCGAGGACGTCGTACACGACGGTGCGGCCACGCTCGACCATGCGCTTGGCCGACTTGATGTTCTGCGCGTGGTTCAGGTCCACCAGGCGCTTCATCACGAACGGCTTGAAGAGCTCCAGCGCCATCGCCTTCGGCAGACCGCACTGGTGCAGCTTGAGCTGCGGGCCGACGACGATCACGGAACGCGCGGAGTAGTCCACGCGCTTGCCGAGGAGGTTCTGACGGAAACGGCCCTGCTTGCCCTTCAGCATGTCGCTGAGGGACTTCAGGGGGCGGTTACCGGGACCGGTGACCGGGCGACCACGGCGGCCGTTGTCGAACAGCGCGTCGACGGCCTCCTGCAGCATCCGCTTCTCGTTGTTCACGATGATCTCGGGGGCACCGAGGTCAAGGAGACGCTTGAGGCGGTTGTTGCGGTTGATCACACGGCGGTACAGGTCGTTCAGGTCGGAGGTCGCGAAGCGGCCACCGTCCAGCTGCACCATCGGACGCAGGTCCGGCGGGATGACCGGCACGCAGTCGAGCACCATGCCCTTGGGCTTGTTGCTGGTCTGCAGGAACGCGGAGACGACCTTGAGGCGCTTGAGCGCACGGGTCTTCTTCTGGCCCTTGCCGGTACGGATGATCTCGCGGAGGCGCTCGGCCTCCTCGTCGAGGTCGAAGGACTCCAGGCGCTTCTGCAGCGCCGCGGCGCCCATGCAGCCGTCGAAGTACGTGCCGAAGCGGTCACGCAGCTCGCGGTAGAGCAGCTCGTCGCCCTCGAGGTCCTGGACCTTGAGGTTCTTGAAGCGGCTCCACACCTCGTCGAGACGGTCGATCTCGCGCTGCGCACGGTCACGCAGCTGCTTCATCTCACGCTCGGCACCTTCGCGCACCTTGCGGCGCACGTCGGCCTTGGCACCCTCGGCCTCGAGCTCGGCCAGGTCGGTCTCGAGCTTCTTGGCACGGTTCTCGAGGTCCGAGTCGCGGCGGTTCTCGACCTGCTGACGCTCGACGGAGACGTGCGCCTCCAGCGACGGGAGGTCGCGCGTGCGGCGCTCCTCGTCGACGAACGTGATCATGTACGCGGCGAAGTAGATGACCTTCTCGAGGTCCTTCGGCGCGAGGTCCAGCAGGTAGCCCAGACGCGACGGGACACCCTTGAAGTACCAGATGTGGGTGACGGGAGCGGCAAGCTCGATGTGGCCCATGCGCTCACGGCGCACCTTGGCGCGAGTGACCTCGACGCCACAGCGCTCACAGATGATGCCCTTGAAACGGACACGCTTGTACTTGCCGCAGTAGCACTCCCAGTCCCGGGTCGGACCGAAGATCTTCTCGCAGAAGAGTCCGTCCTTTTCGGGCTTGAGCGTGCGGTAGTTGATGGTCTCCGGCTTCTTCACTTCGCCGTGGGACCAGGTCCGGATGTCGTCCGCGGTGGCAAGGCCGATCCGCAGCTCGTCGAAGAAGTTGACGTCGAGCACTTGTCGTCAATCCCTCTTTCGGGGGTTCGAGCCCCCTCGCGTCATGCGAGAAATCGGGGCACTTCAGCAATGGTCTGAACGGGTCCGGGGAGAGCCGGCCGGATCACTGGGATCCGGCCGGCCAACCCGTCAGACCTCTTCGACGCTGCTCGGCTCTCGCCGGGACAGGTCGATACCGAGCTCCTCCGCCGCACGGAAGACGTCCTCGTCCGTGTCGCGCATCTCGATGGACATGCCGTCCGAGGACAGCACCTCCACGTTGAGGCAGAGCGACTGCATTTCCTTGATGAGCACCTTGAAGGACTCGGGAATGCCCGGCTCGGGGATGTTCTCGCCCTTGACGATGGCCTCGTACACCTTCACGCGGCCGGTCACGTCGTCGGACTTGATCGTCAGCAGTTCCTGGAGGGCGTATGCGGCGCCGTAAGCCTCAAGGGCCCACACCTCCATCTCGCCGAATCGCTGCCCACCGAACTGCGCCTTACCACCCAGCGGCTGCTGCGTGATCATGGAGTACGGGCCGGTCGAACGGGCGTGGAGCTTGTCGTCGACCAGGTGGTGCAGCTTGAGGATGTACATGTAGCCGACCGAGACCGGCTCCGGGAACGGCTCGCCGGAGCGGCCGTCGTACAGCTGGGCCTTGCCGGAGGGCTGGACCAGCCGGTCGCCGTCGCGGTTCGGGATCGTGGCCTTGAAGAGGCCGGTGATCTCGTCCTCACGGGCACCGTCGAAGACCGGGGTCGCGACGTTGGTGCCGGGGGCGACCTGGTCGGCGCCGATGACCTGCAGGCGCTTGGCCCACTCGTCACCGAGGCCGGAGACGTCCCAGCCGCGACTGGCGAGCCAGCCGAGGTGGATCTCCAGGACCTGTCCCGGGTTCATTCGGGACGGGACACCCAGCGGGTTGAGGATGATGTCGACCGGGGTGCCGTCCTCAAGGAACGGCATGTCCTCGATCGGGAGGATCTTGGAGATCACGCCCTTGTTGCCGTGGCGGCCGGCGAGCTTGTCACCATCGGTGATCTTGCGCTTCTGCGCGACGTAGACGCGGACCAGCTGGTTCACGCCCGGCGGCAGCTCGTCGCCCTCTTCGCGGTCGAAGACGCGGACGCCGATGACCTTGCCGATCTCGCCGTGCGGGACCTTCAGCGAGGTGTCACGGACTTCGCGCGCCTTCTCACCGAAGATCGCGCGGAGCAGACGCTCCTCCGGGGTCAGCTCGGTCTCACCCTTGGGCGTGACCTTGCCGACGAGGATGTCGCCGGCGACGACCTCGGCACCGATACGGATGATGCCGCGCTCGTCGAGGTCGGCGAGGACCTCTTCGGAGACGTTCGGGATGTCCCGGGTGATCTCCTCCGGGCCGAGCTTGGTGTCACGGGCGTCGACCTCGTGCTCCTCGATATGGATCGAGGAGAGGACGTCGTCCTGCACGAGGCGCTGCGACAGGATGATCGCGTCCTCGTAGTTGTGACCCTCCCACGGCATGAACGCCACGAGCAGGTTCTTGCCCAGCGCCATCTCACCGTTCTCGGTGGCCGGCCCGTCGGCGAGGACCTGGCCCTCGATGACGCGGTCGCCCTCGGAGACGACGACCTTCTGGTTGACCGAGGTGCCCTGGTTGGAGCGCGAGAACTTGGCGATCCGGTACGTGGTGTACGTGCCGTCGTCGTTGGTGACGGTGACGTAGTCCGCGGAGACCTCCTGGACCACACCGTCCTTCTCGGCCTTGAGCACGTCACCGGCGTCGGTGGCGCAGCGGTACTCCATGCCGGTGCCGACGAGCGGCGCCTCGGACTTGATGAGCGGCACCGCCTGACGCATCATGTTCGCGCCCATGAGGGCACGGTTGGCGTCGTCGTGCTCCAGGAACGGGATCATCGCGGTGGCGACGGACACCATCTGGCGCGGCGAGACGTCCATGTAGTCGACGTCGTCACCGGGGATGTAGTCGACCTCTCCGCCACGACGGCGGACCAGGACACGCGGTTCGGTGAACCGCATGTCCTCGGAGAGCGTCGCGTTCGCCTGGGCGATCACGAAGCGGTCTTCCTCGTCGGCGGTGATGTAGTCGACCTCGTCGGTGACCTGGCCGTCGACGACCTTGCGGTACGGCGTCTCGATGAAGCCGAACGCGTTGACGCGGCCGTACGAGGCGAGCGAACCGATCAGACCGATGTTCGGGCCTTCAGGGGTCTCGATCGGGCACATGCGTCCGTAGTGGGACGGGTGCACGTCACGGACCTCGAAGCCGGCCCGCTCACGGGAGAGACCACCCGGGCCAAGAGCCGACAGGCGGCGCTTGTGGGTGAGACCCGACAGCGGGTTGTTCTGGTCCATGAACTGCGACAGCTGGCTGGTGCCGAAGAACTCCTTGATGGAGGCGACGACCGGCCGGATGTTGATCAGGGTCTGCGGCGTGATCGCCTCGACGTCCTGGGTCGTCATGCGCTCACGCACGACGCGCTCCATACGGGCGAGACCCGTACGGACCTGGTTCTGGATCAGCTCGCCGACGTTACGCAGACGGCGGTTGCCGAAGTGGTCGATGTCGTCGGTCTCGACGACGATCGTCCGGCCGGACTCACCGACGGTCTCGAGCTCACCGGCGTGGAGCTTCACCAGGTACTTGATCGTGGCGATGATGTCGTCGCTGGTGAGCACACCGGCGTCGAGCGGCTCGTCGGCACCGAGCTTCTTGTTCACCTTGTAGCGGCCGACCTTCGCGAGGTCGTAGCGCTTCGGGTTGAAGTAGAGGTTCTCGAGCAGCGTCTGAGCGGCCTCGCGGGTGGGCGGCTCGCCCGGACGCAGCTTGCGGTAGATGTCGAGCAGCGCGTCGTCCTGGCCCTGGGTGTGGTCCTTCTCCAGGGTGGCACGCATGGACTCGTACTCGCCGAACTCCTCGAGGATCTGCTCGGTGGTCCAGCCGAGAGCCTTCAGGAGGACGGTGACGGACTGCTTGCGCTTGCGGTCGATGCGGACACCGACCATGTCGCGCTTGTCGATCTCCATCTCCAGCCAGGCACCCCGGGACGGGATGATCTTGGCGGAGAAGATGTCCTTGTCGGACGTCTTGTCGATCGAGGAGTCGAAGTAGACACCCGGCGAGCGGACGAGCTGCGACACGACGACACGCTCGGTGCCGTTGATGACGAAGGTGCCCTTGTTGGTCATGAGCGGGAAGTCGCCCATGAAGACCGTCTGGGACTTGATCTCGCCGGTCTCGTTGTTGGTGAACTCGGCCGTGACGAAGAGCGGGGCCGCGAACGTGAAGTCGCGCTCCTTGCACTCGTCGATCGAGTTCTTCGGGGGCTCGAAGCGGTGGTCGCGGAACGTGAGCGACATCGACCCGGAGAAGTCCTCGATCGGTGAGATCTCCTCGAAGATCTCCTCCAGGCCGGACTTGGTGGGGACGTCCTGTCCACTGTCCAGAGCTGCCTCGACGCGAGCCTTCCAGGCGGCGTTGCCGAGGAGCCAGTCAAAGCTCTCGGTCTGCAGCGCGAGGAGGTTCGGAACCTCGAGGGGCTCCTTGATCTTTGCAAAAGAGATGCGCAGCGGGGCGGTGCTGGCACCGTTGTTCGTATTCGAGGTCGAGGCGTTGCGCGAGGCGGCCAAGAGGGGGTCCTTCCGAGGGCTCGGACTCACTACGCGCGTACCGGCCCCCAAGCCGCACACAGAGACAGGAATCCCAAGATCAAGGAATATCCGGCCATCGGTGCTGAGCGTGGGCATGCCCCTGGTGACGGGCAGGAGGCAGCTAACAGGCAGCGCAAAGGGTCAGTGTAGCCAAGCGGCACACTGATGTCCAGTCGGGGTTCTCAGAGACCCACGTTGCTCTCAACAGCTGTTCTCAACACCTATGAATAGCCCTCGCGCGGTGTGCGCTCTTCTTTACTGCCCTCTTCGCTCTCGATCCATGCCTCGGATGCGGATCGAGATGACGACGCGTCCTGAGAATTGCGCGCCGCGTGCGGTTCGTCAAGGCCCTGAGACCCCGGCGGACGTCCACCGATCTTCACCTGCGCCCGGAGGACGCCTGTTGACGCCCCATGGCACGCCCCGGAGAAACGCACGGCGAAGATCACCCTACTCGCCGCGGGCGGAAGATCAAGGCAGCCTCCGGGGGCATGCCGAAGGGCGACCACCCGGATGGGTGATCGCCCTTCGGTGAGGACACTCAGCGCCTTACGGTGCGAGCGGCCTCGGGAGAGTCAGGAGACTCTCGAAGTCACTTGACCTCGACGGAAGCGCCCGCGCCCTTGAGGGACTCGGCAGCCTTCTCGGCGGCCTCCTTGGCGACCTTCTCGAGGACGGGCTTCGGGGCGCCGTCCACGAGGTCCTTGGCCTCCTTGAGACCCAGCGAGGTCAGCTCACGCACGACCTTGATGACCTGGATCTTCTTCTCGCCGGCACCCGTGAGGATGACGTCGAACTCGTCCTGCTCCTCGGCCTGGGCACCGGCGTCGCCGCCACCCTGGGCCGGACCGGCGACGGCGACCGCGGCGGCGGCGGTGACGTCGAACTTCTCCTCGAACGCCTTAACGAACTCGGAGAGCTCGATGAGGGTGAGCTCCTCGAACTGGGCGAGCAGGTCTTCCTGGCTGAGCTTCGCCATGATGGCGTCCTTCCACTATTCGGCTGGTGCCGGAGGTATATGTCGGCGGGCGTACATGGAGCCCGCTGGACCGCTGAGCGAAATTACTCGGCGGCCTCGGCGGGAGCCGGCGTACCGGCACCGCCCTGCTCGGCCTTCTTGGCGCGAAGCGCTTCCGCGGTGCGGACGAACTTCGACGGCAGAGCCTGGAAGAGCTGCGCAGCCTGAGTCTGCTTGCCCTTCATGGCGCCGGCCAGCTTGGCGAGCAGCACCTCGCGGGACTCGAGGTCCGCGAGCTTCTTGATCTCGTCGGCGGACAGCGCCTTACCGTCAAGGACACCGCCCTTGATGACGAGATCGGGGTTGTCCTTGGCGAAGTCACGAAGACCCTTCGCCGACTCCACCGGGTCACCGGTGATGAAGGCAACCGCCGTCGGACCTGCGAAGAGGTCGTCCAGCGTGTCGATCCCGGCCTCGTTGGCCGCAATCTTGGTCAGCGTGTTCTTCACCACGGCGTACTGGGCGTTCTCACCGAGCGAACGACGCAGCGTCTTGAGCTGCGCCACGGTGAGACCCCGGTACTCGGTCAGCACGGCGGCGTTCGAGCTGCGGAACTGGTCCGTCAGCTCGGCTACCGCGGCAGCCTTGTCGGGCCTTGCCATGAGCGTCGGCCTCCTTCCGGGTGATGAGGACCGCTCAGAAGGGGCCGGGAAAGACGAAACGCCCCAGCACAGGTGCCAGGGCGCAGCTCGACCGGACAGAGTCCGGGAGCGATCCACAGTCACCTGCGCAGGTCGTCCGATCTAGCGGAACCTTCGGTCACCGTGCCTCTTGCGAGAGCGCGGCAACGACCAGCGGTCTTTGGCTTCTTATGGAGAGTACGCGACCGGGGCCGTCAGGAGCAAATCCGTCCCGGTTCGACCCCTGCGAGAGGTTTAGCAGCCTGTCGGGACGGCTCCCGAAGGGTGGCCGGCCGCCCTGGTACGCGGACGGGCCCCGCACCCTCCGAAGAGGCTGCGGGGCCCGTCCCGATGCCGTGACTACCGGCCGAGCACGGGGGCTCAGACGGCGGCCGGGTCCTCCTCGACGAGGAGGTTGCGCACGCGGTTGGCGTCCAGCGGGATACCGGGGCCCATCGTCGTGCTCATGGTCGCCTTCTTGATGAAGCGACCCTTCGCGGCGGACGGCTTCAGACGGAGGATCTCCTCCAGGGCCGCGCCGTAGTTCTCGACCAGCTGCGTGTCATCGAAAGAGGTCTTTCCGATGATGAAGTGCAGGTTCGAGTGCTTGTCGACGCGGAACTCGATCTTTCCGCCCTTGATGTCGTTGACGGCCTTGACGACATCGGGGGTGACGGTGCCGGTCTTCGGGTTCGGCATCAGACCACGCGGACCGAGCACGCGGCCCAGGCGGCCGACCTTGCCCATGAGGTCCGGCGTGGCGACGACGGCGTCGAAGTCCAGACGGCCCTTCGCCACCTCGTCGATGAGCTCGTCGGCGCCGACGATGTCGGCGCCCGCGGCTTCCGCGGCCGCAGCACGGTCACCGGTCGCGAAGACCAGGACCCGGGCGGTCTTGCCGGTGCCGTGCGGGAGGTTCACGGTGCCACGGACCATCTGGTCGGCCTTGCGCGGGTCTACACCCAGGGCAAACGCGACCTCGACGGTGCTGTCGAACTTCGTGGTGGCGGTGTCCTTGGCGACACGGACGGCCTCGAGCGGGGCGTACTGGCGCTCCCGGTCGATCTTCGCGTCCGCAGCGCGGAGGTTCTTGCTGCGCTTCACTTCTACTCCTGTGGTTTTCAGAGTGTGGAGTCGTGGTGCGGACCAGCGCTTGGTCCTACCACTGAGGGGCTGCGGGGCTGACTCAGCCTTCGACCGTGATGCCCATGGAACGGGCGGTGCCAGCGATGATCTTCGACGCGGCGTCGAGGTCGTTGGCGTTCAGGTCGGGGAGCTTCGTCGTGGCGATCTCGCGGACCTGGGCGGCCGTCAGCTTGGCGACCTTGGTCTTGTGCGGCTCGCCGGAGCCCTTGTCCACACCCGCGGCCTTGAGGATCAGCTTGGCGGCCGGCGGAGTCTTCGTGATGAAGGTGAAGGAGCGGTCGTCGTAGACCGTGATCTCCACCGGCACGACCATGCCACGCTGCGACTCGGTCGCGGCGTTGTAGGCCTTGCAGAACTCCATGATGTTGACGCCGTGCTGGCCCAGCGCGGGGCCGACCGGCGGTGCCGGGTTGGCCGCACCGGCGTTGATCTGGAGCTTGATAAGCCCCGTGATCTTCTTCTTCTTGGGAGGCATTGCTCTCTCCGGGTCCTAGTGAGAGTGTTTCGCCGCCATTCCGGTCATCCGGATGGGGGCATACCGCACAACAATAACGGGTATAGCTGCACGACCGAAAACGAGCAGGTCAGGCCAGCTGTGAAGCCGGTCTGACCTGCTCGGTAGGCATGTGTCCAGAAGCTGGCGGAAAGGCGTCAGTTCTTCTGGATCTGGTCGAAGCTGAGCTCGACCGGGGTCTCGCGGCCAAAGATCTCGACGAGGCCCTTGACCTTCTTCGAGTCGGCGTTGATCTCGTTGATCGTCGCCTGCAGCGTCGCGAACGGCCCGTCGGTGACGGTGACCGAGTCGCCCACCTCGAAGTCCAGCACCTGGACCTCGACCTTGCGGGCGGGAGCCGGCCTGCCCTCGGCCTCGGCCGCCTCGCGGGCCGCCTTCTCCTCGGCCTCGGGGGCGAGCATCTTGACGATCTCGTCCAGCGTCAGCGGGTACGGGTCGTAGGCGTTGCCGACGAAGCCGGTGACGCCGGGCGTGTTGCGGACGACGCCCCACGACTCGTTCGTCAGGTCCATGCGCACCAGGACGTAGCCGGGGAGCTTGTTCTGGCGGACGTTCTTGCGCTCGCCGTTCTTGATCTGGACGATCTCTTCCTCGGGCACTTCGGCCTGGTAGATGAAGTCCTCGACGTTGAGCGAGACGGCGCGCTGCTCCAGGTTGGCCTTCACGCGCTTCTCGTAACCGGCGTACGTGTGGATGACGTACCACTCGCCGGGAAGTCCGCGGAGTTCGTCGCGCAGGGCGGTGACGGGGTCGACCGGTTCGGCCTCCTCGACATCTTCCTCGTCCTCGGCGGCGACCGCTTCGTCGTCCTCGGAGGACTCGTCGTCCTCGGCGGAGTCGTCGGAAGCAACCTCGTCGGAAGCGGCGTCGTCCTCGTGGGACTCGGCGGGCTCGCCTTCGACGGCGTCAGCAGCCTCGACCTGGTCCGGGGCCACGGCATCCGCCGCCTCGACGATGTCGAGCTCGTCCTCGGCGGACTCGACGGCGCTCGCCGTAGGCTCGGCGTCGTCGTTCAGGTTCGGGTCAGACACGATGGCTGCTTCTTCCTGGATACATATGGGTGGAACATGCGAAAGGGGCGCCGATGAGGCGCCCTCCGCGGGGATCAGCCGAAGACGTACTTGATGACCCGCGCGAATCCGAAGTCAATCACGGTGACGAGACCGATCATCACGACCACGAACGCGATCACCACGGCCGTATAGGTCGAGAGCTGGTTGCGCGTCGGCCATACGACCTTGCGGAGCTCAGCGATGATCTGGCGGTAGAACAGCGCGAGCCGACCCAGAGGGCCCTTCTTGCCGCGCTTGCCGCCCTTCCGGGTCTTCTTCTTCGACTCGGGGGCTTCGTCCTCGGCATCAGGCATGTCGATGGAGCCCACGGCGTCCGTCACGCTACTCACCTGATTCCGGGTCATGGCCGTGCCGCGCCCGGTAGAGCCGCACGGCGGTGCATTGAAGTACGTACATGCGCACACATCCTGGCGAAGGAGTGTGTAGCAGGGCCGGAGGGACTTGAACCCCCAACCGCTGGTTTTGGAGACCAGTGCTCTACCAATTGAGCTACGACCCTTTGTGGATTCCACCAACCTACCGCATCTTCACCGGTGGGCCGGTTGAGAAGACGGTGTGGCTGATGAAGGCCAACGACAGGTGAGTGTACGTGCTCAGGGGCGCCGCGTCGAACAGACAACAACCGACCGGTCCTGTCCGGATGCTGTCCGAGTCCTGTCCGGTCCCTGAAACCGCTGTACTCCGGGGTTTTCCGGTCTGCGAGCATGGGGGCATGAGCGCTGCAACTTCTCCGTCCGAGCGCCGGGTCTCGGCCCGCATCGGTGCGATCTCCGAGTCCGCCACCCTCGCCGTCGACGCAAAGGCCAAGGCCCTCAAGGCCGCCGGGCGTCCGGTGATCGGGTTCGGCGCCGGCGAGCCCGACTTCCCGACCCCTGGTTACATCGTCGAGGCCGCGATCGAGGCGTGCCGCAACCCGAAGTACCACCGCTACACCCCCGCGGGCGGTCTTCCCGAGCTCAAGGCCGCCATCGCCGCGAAGACGCTACGCGACTCCGGCTACGAGGTCGAGGCATCCCAGATCCTCGTGACCAACGGCGGCAAGCAGGCCATCTACGAGGCGTTCGCCGCGCTCCTCGATCCGGGCGACGAGGTCATCGTCCCGGCGCCGTACTGGACGACCTACCCCGAGTCGATCCGTCTCGCCGGCGGTGTGCCGGTCGAGGTCGTGGCCGACGAGACCACCGGATACCGGGTCTCGGTGGAGCAGCTCGAGGCGGCCCGTACCGAGCGCACGAAGGTCGTGCTCTTCGTGTCGCCGTCCAACCCGACCGGCGCCGTCTACGACCGGGCCGACACCGAGGCGATCGGACGCTGGGCCGTCGAGCACGGGCTGTGGGTGATGACGGACGAGATCTACGAGCACCTCGTCTACGGCGACGCGACCTTCACCTCGCTCCCCGCGGTCGTGCCCGAGCTGCGCGACAAGTGCATCGTGGTCAACGGTGTCGCCAAGACCTACGCCATGACCGGATGGCGGGTGGGCTGGATCGTCGGCCCCGAGGACATCGTGAAGGCCGCGACGAACCTGCAGTCGCACGCCACGTCCAACGTCAGCAACGTCGCCCAGGCCGCCGCGCTGGCCGCGGTCTCCGGACCGCTGGACGCCGTCGCCGAGATGCGGAACGCCTTCGACCGCCGCCGCAAGACGATCGTGCGCATGCTGAACGAGATCGACGGCGTGCTCTGCCCCGAGCCCGAGGGTGCGTTCTACGCCTATCCGTCGGTGAAGGAGCTGCTCGGCAAGGAGATCAGGGGCAAGCGCCCGGCGGACTCAGTCGAGCTCGCCGCCCTCATCCTGGACGAGGCCGAGGTCGCCGTCGTGCCCGGCGAGGCGTTCGGCACGCCCGGCTACCTCCGGCTGTCTTACGCCCTGGGCGACGACGACCTCGTCGAGGGCATCTCCCGGCTCCAGAAGCTGCTGGGCGAGGCCCGCGACTGACGCTCCTCACCTGAAAAAGGGCCCCCTGGCCAGGGGGCCCTTTTTTGTTCGAACCGCAATCCAGACCAAAGGGTGACGTTCCCTCCACCTGGGCGGCCGGCCGAAATTCCCTGCGAAGATTCAGGGATGGAGCGTGACGTACGGCTGTTGCCCAAGGCCCATCTGCATCTGCACTTCACCGGGTCGATGCGGCCGACGACCCTGCTAGAACTCGCGGACAAGTACGGCGTCCACCTGCCCGAGGCGCTGACCGGAGGCGAGCCGCCCAGCCTGCGGGCCACGGACGAGCGGGGCTGGTTCCGCTTCCAGCGTCTCTACGACATCGCCCGGTCCTGCCTGCGGGAGCCGGAGGACATCCAGCGGCTCGTGCTGGAGACGGCGATGGAGGACGTCGCTGACGGCTCCGGGTGGCTGGAGATCCAGGTCGACCCGACCTCCTACGCCCCGCTCCTAGGCGGGCTCATCCCGGCCATCGAGATCATCCTGGACGCCGTGGACCGTGCCTCCCGCGAGACCGGGCTCGGGATGCGCGTGGTGATCGCGGCGAACCGGATGAAGCACCCGCTGGACGCCCGCACACTGGCCCGGCTCGCCGTGCGGTACGCCGACCGGGGTGTGGTCGGTTTCGGGCTCTCCAACGACGAGCGGCGCGGAATGGCGCGCGACTTCGACCGTGCCTTCGCCATCGCCCGTGAGGGTGGGCTGATCGCCGCACCTCACGGCGGCGAGCTCTCGGGCCCCTCCAGCATCCGGGACTGCCTGGACGACCTCGACGCCGCCCGGATCGGGCACGGGGTGCGGGCGGCCGAGGACCCGCGGCTCATGTCCCTGCTCGCGGAGCGCGGGGTGACCTGCGAGGTCTGCCCGGCGTCCAACGTCGCGCTCGGCGTCTACGAGAAGCCCGACGACGTACCCCTGCGCACTCTGTTCGACGCGGGGGTGCCGATGGCGCTCGGGGCGGACGATCCGCTGCTCTTCGGTTCGCGTCTGGCCGCGCAGTACGACTTCGTACGCCGTCATCACGCCTTCACCGACGAGGAGCTGGCCGAGCTCGCGCGGCAGTCCGTACGCGGCTCGGTGGCGCCCGTCGAGGTGCGGGAGAAGATGCTCGGCGGGATCGACGCCTGGCTCGTCGGCTGACGCCGCCCCGGCGGGACGCGCACGGCGGACCCGTGGCCGGCCCGCGGCCCGCGCGGCGGCGTACGCGCCGCAGGACCGTGGGTGCGGCTACAGGCTGACGCCCACCGTCACCGGTTCGTTGACGAGCGTGACCCCGAAGGCGTCGTGGACCCCGGCGACGACCTCGCGTGCCAGGGCCAGCAGGTCCTCGGTGGTGGCGCCACCCCGGTTGGTGAGGGCGAGCGTGTGCTTGGTGGAGATACGCGCGGGGCCCGTGCCGTACCCCTTGGTGAAGCCCGCCTTGTCGATGAGCCACGCGGCGGAGGTCTTCACCAGCCCCTCGCCGGCGGGGAAGGCAGGCGGCTTCACGTCGCTGCCGAGGCGGCCCTCCGCGCGGGCGAGGAACGCGGCGTACTCCGCCTCGTCGAGGACAGGGTTGGTGAAGAAGGACCCGGCCGACCAGGTGTCGTGGTCCTCGGGGTCGAGCACCATGCCCTTGCCCGCCCGCAGGCGCAGGACCGTCTCACGCGCCGCCTGCGCGGACACCCGGTCCCCCTGCTCGACGCCCATGACGCGGGCCGTCTCCGGGTACCGCAGGGGCGCGGACAGCCCGTCCGCGTCCTCCAGCCCGAAGCGGACGCGCAGGACGACGAACCTGTCGGGTTCGGCCTTGAAGCGGCTGTGGCGGTACGAGAAGGCGCACGCCTCGTTGGGGAGGGTGACCGTCTCCCTCGTGTGCCGGTCGTAGGCGACGACCTCGGTGATCACCGAGGACACCTCCTGCCCGTAGGCGCCGACGTTCTGGATCGGTGTCGCCCCGGCGGACCCGGGGATCCCCGCGAGGCACTCGATGCCTGCCAGGCCCGCCTCGACGGTACGGGCCACGGCGTCGCTCCAGACCTCACCGGCGGCCAGTTCGAGCGTCGTACCGGTGAGCTCGAATCCCGTGGTGGAGATGCGCAGGGCGGTCCCGTCGAAGCCCTTGTCGCCGATGACCAGATTGGACCCGCCGCCGATGACCAGCAGCGGGGTGCCGCTCTCGTCGGCTTCGCGGACGGCGGCGACCACCTCGGCGTCGGTGGTGGCCGTCAGGAGGCGGCCGGCCGGGCCGCCGAGCCGGAAGGTGGTCAGGGGGGCGAGGGGGGCATCGTGGAGTTCCTGCACGGGGACAAGAGTACGGTCCGTGGCCGCCCCGTCGGGGCGGGGCCGCGGACGCGCGAAGGGCGCCCTCACGCGAGAGCGCCCTTCGGTCCGGACACATGGGTGATGCGCCGCGCCCGGCGCGGACGGCCGTACGTCAGGCCAGGCGGACGACGGCGCGGGACATGCCCAGCACCTTCTTGCCGTCGCTCGTCGCCGTCAGGTCGACCCGGACGAGGTTGTCGTCCAGCTTCGCCGCCACCTTGCCGCTGACCTCGACCAGCGCCCCGGTGTCGTCGTTGGGCACGACGACCGGCTTGGTGAACCGCACGCCGTACTCGACGACCGCGCCCGGGTCGCCGGCCCAGTCCGTGACCACCCGGATCGCCTCGGCCATGGTGAACATGCCGTGCGCGATCACATCGGGCAGCCCGACCTCGCGTGCGAACTTCTCGTTCCAGTGAATCGGGTTGAAGTCACCCGAGGCCCCGGCGTACTGCACCAGGGTCGCGCGGGTCACCGGGAAGGACTGCGCGGGCAGCTCCGTACCGACCTCGACCGCTCCGTAGGCGATGCTCGCCGTCATCACGCCTCCTCGGCGGCACGGGCCACCAGCTTCGTCCACGCGGTCACGACGTGCTCACCGGACTCGTCGTGGACCTCGCCGCGGATGTCGACGATGTCATTGCCCGCCATCGACTTGATGGCCTCGATGGTCGAGGTGACGGTCAGCCGGTCCCCCGCCCGCACCGGGCGCACGTAGGCGAACTTCTGGTCGCCGTGCACCACACGGCTGTAGTCCAGGCCCAGCTGCGGGTCCTCGATGACCTGGCCCGCCGCCCTGAAGGTGATCGAGAAGACGAACGTGGGCGGTGCGATCACATCCGGGTGCCCCAGAGCCTTGGCAGCTTCCGTGTCCACGTAAGCGGGGTTGGTATCGCCCACCGCTTCCGCGAACTCCCGGATCTTCTCCCGGCCGACCTCGTACGCCGGGGTGGGCGGATAGGTCCGCCCCACGAAGGACTGGTCGAGCGCCATGAGCCCGCTACCTCCTGATGAAAAGTCGAATAGGGCGAGGAACAACCCAATAAAACGACACGAGGCCGCCCCCAGTGGGGACGGCCTCGTGTACGAGCCTGTTTCAGCGCGTTTCGCGGTGCGCAGTGTGCGAGTTGCAGCGCGGGCAGTGCTTCTTCATCTCAAGACGGTCCGGGTTGTTACGCCGGTTCTTCTTGGTGATGTAGTTCCGCTCCTTGCACTCCACGCAGGCCAGCGTGATCTTCGGGCGGACGTCGGTGGCAGCCACGTGAGTGCTCCTTGGACGGACGGATGGACGGATGAACGCATAAAAGAGTAGCCGATCGAAGGACCGACCCCACAATCGGCTACCGTTAGTAGCGGTGACCGGACTTGAACCGGTGACACAGCGATTATGAGCCGCTTGCTCTACCGACTGAGCTACACCGCTTTGATGCCGGGTTTCCCCGCCGAAGCGGAGTCACCCGATCACCAGAGCCCCAATGCGGAATCGAACCGCAGACCTTCTCCTTACCATGGAGACGCTCTACCGACTGAGCTATTGGGGCGAGCGAGGAAGACATTACACGGTCTGTCGCCGACGCCCAAATCCGTTTCCCCCGCCCTCGCCGGACCCTCCGGAGGCGCTCGGCCGAGCGCCGCGATCGGCCCCCTGATCAGGCTCTTGATCAGCTCGTACGCCGCGTCCGCGAGGCACGCCACGGAGGCTGTGCGACCCCCGCTCCACACCAGGCCCCAAGGACCACATTCGTACGACTAATTTGCCCTCCGCAGTGCGGGCCGGGCTCCCGCCTAGGCTCGGCACACCCTGCGTGATCTTGCTTTTCCAACAGGAGCGGCGCGATGCCCGAAAGCCCCAGCGACGCGCCGGCACTCCTGCTCAGCGGGGCGCGGCTCGCCGACGGGCGCGCCGTCGACGTACGGATCGGCGGGCCGCGCATCGAGGCGGTCGGCACAGTGGGCAGCCTCGGCACCGGGGGAAGGCGGCTCGACCTGCGCGGCTACCTCCTGCTGCCCGCGCCCGCCGAACCGCACGCACATCCCGACACGGCACTCACCGCGGGTGGCCCGGCGTCCCACTGCCCGCAGGACGTCCGTCGCCGAGCCACCGAATCGGCGCTGCTCCAGCTCAGCCACGGCGCCACCGCGGTGCGCGCCCATGTGCGCGTCGGCGACGTCCAGGGGATGGGCACCCTCGAAACCGTGCTGGAGGCCGGACGGTCCCTGCGCGGTCTGACCGACCTGACCACTGTCGCCGTCCCCCGGACCCTTACCGGCGTCGCGGGCGCCGACGGCCTCTCGCGGCTCCGCGATGCCATGGAGATGGGCGCGGACGTCATCGGCGGCTGCCCCGACCTCGACCCGGACCCCGCGGGCTTCACCGAGGCCGTCCTGGACCTCGCCGCCACGCACGGCCGTCCGGTCGACCTGCACACGGACGGAGCCGACCCGGCCCGCCTCGCCAGGCTCGCCGCCATGGCCGGCGGGCTCCGCCCCGGCGTCTGCCTGGGTCCCTGCGCGGGCCTCTCGCGACTTCCGGACGAGGAGGCCGCCCGTACGGCCGACCGGCTCGCGGCCGCCGCCGTGACGGTCGTCTGTCTCCCCCAGGGCCTGTGCTCGGGCTCCCGGCTGCGCGGCACCCCGCCCGTACGGCTGCTGCGGGCCGCCGGGGTACGGGTCGCAGGGGGCAGCGGGGCCCTGCGCGACGGCTCGAACCCGGTCGGCCGAGGCGATCCCCTGGAGGCCGCCTACCTGCTCGCCTCGCAGGAGGGCCTCACTCCGGAGCAGGCCTACGACGCCGTCTCGGCCTCCGCCAGGGCGGCGCTGAGCCTGCCAGAGGTTCGCGTCGAGGCCGGCTTCCCGGCGGAGCTGCTCGCCGTGCGCGGGGACGGCCTGGCAGGGGCGCTCTCCCTGGCCTACAGCCGGATCGTGGTGCACCGGGGACGCGTCGTCGCGCGGACCAGTGCCGTGCGTGAGTACCGCGACTCGGGGGCCGCTTCGGGACTGGATCTTCCTCGCCAGGGAAGGGTGGATTCCGGTCACGGCGGCGGGCCTTGAGCGCGAGCGCGCCCTGCGGCGTACGGTCGGAAGCATGCGCATTGTCATTGCAGGTGGACATGGTCAGATCGCGCTGCGGCTCGAGCGGTTGCTCGCCGCGCGCGGTGACGAGGCGGCGGGCGTCATCCGCAACCCGCGGCAGAGTGAGGACCTGAGAGAGGCGGGGGCGGAACCCGTCGTGCTCGACCTCGAATCGGCGTCCGTCGAGGAGGTGGCGGAGGCGCTCCGGGGAGCGGACGCGGCGGTGTTCGCGGCAGGCGCGGGTCCGAACAGCGGGTCCGCGCGCAAGGACACGGTGGACCGCGGGGCGGCCGTGCTCTTCGCGGACGCGGCGGAGCAGGCGGGGGTGCGGCGCTACATCGTCGTCTCCTCCATGGGCGCCGACCCCCACCACACCGGTGACGAGGTCTTCGACGTCTACCTGCGGGCGAAGGGCGAGGCGGACGCGTACGTACGCTCCAGGTCCGGCCTGGACTGGACGATCCTGCGCCCCGGGATGCTCACGAACGACGCGGGCACCGGCCGGGTCCTGCTCGCCGCCTCGACGGGCCGCGGCCCGATCCCCCGCGACGACGTGGCGGCGGTGCTGCTGGAACTGCTGGACACCCCGGCGACGGCGGGTCTGACGCTGGAACTCATCAGCGGGAACAAGCCGGTGGCGGTCGCGGTGAAGGACGTCGCGGGGAACTGACGCCCGGCCGGGGCGGCGTACTGGTCCAGCTGGCGTGCGCGATCGCGCGCCCGGCGCGACGAACGTCCTGGAGGCCGGGCAACTCCAGCCGCACTGACGAAAGTTGTTTTCGCGGCCCGCCTCCGACAGCACCCTGCGCCCCGGCGGCTTCATCTGGATCACGGTGTGCGGCCGGGAGCTGACCGGCTGGTACGTTCTCGATCTCGACGCGACCGTCGTCACCTGTACCGGCAGGAAGGAAGGCGCGGTGGGCACCTTCAGGGGCGGCTTCGGCCACATGCCGCTGGGGGCATGGGTGGCCAACACCCGCGAGCACGTCGCGACGCTGCTGCGGCCCGGCAACGCACCGCCCCACGACGTCGCCGACCGCAAGACGGTGCTGGCCGCCGCGCTGCGGTGACTTGCGCTGCCGCTGTGCTCCAAGCTGCTGGTCCGAATCGACGGCGCGGCCTTCAGCCACGTTCTCGACCATCTCCAGCAACTGTCCACCAGGCGACGCCGGGTGCGCTGGGTGACCGGCGTGCGCGATCTGACCGGCTGATCGGCAGGACGCATGGACCCTGCCGGCGGTGACCGGTCACAGGTGCACGGACCGGTCGCCGTGACCGTTCAGCCCCGCACTCGGCACGCCTCCGGAAACCAGCACAGGGCCGCCATGGCCGAGTGCGGCGCCTCTGCATGTGAGTAGCTCAACCACGCACCATGACCGAGAAGGCGTTTGGCATCGTCCACGGGTGGACCGAACCGCCCGCCGTGAGGTGCTCAGCGATTACGCGCGCCGGCCTCTGCTTCAGCGGAACCGTCTTCTCCTGGCCGAGGCAATGTGTGAACCAAGTTTGCGCAATAGGGTTCGCGCAGCAGCCATCTTTCGTGAGGTCGCTCGGGCTCAGCATGAGAATGTGAGGCCCCGTCGGGGCGGCTGGGGTTACGCCTTTTCGGCGGACCTTTCTTACCACGCACATCACCCAGGGGTGCGAACTGCGGAACCGCTCCAGAGCGGGTGAATACGGTCAGTGCGACCCGCGGGAAGCGTCCGCCCCCGGTCCCATTCGTTCTCCGGAACGCTCTACCTCCCGACGCGGAAGTCGCGTCGGGCTCTCTCCGAACCCGATCGACGTACAGGAGTTACACATGAACCAGCGCCGCGTTCGCCAGGTACAGGAGGCAACTCTTCCCCTGCTCGACCCCGCCGACACCATCGACCACGTGGGCCTCACGAAGATCGGTTCGGTATCGGTGCGGCGCCGGCTCGCCACCACCGCGGCAGCAGCGATACTCAGCGGGGGGCACCTGATAGCCATCGCCCAGCCGAGACCGATGTACTTCGCGCTCACCCGCGAGCGCATGCTGTTCTTCGATCTCAAGGCCGTGACCGGCTCACCCGGCCCGGTCCAGATGCAGCTGCCCCGGGAGTTGCTGTCGACGGCGCCCCTGCGCAGAGCCCTGCTGGGCCTCGGTCTTCAGACCGTCCTGACGATCGATGGCTCCCACCAGGCATTCGCGCTGACCTTCCCACCCGTCGCGAAGCCCGACGCCCGAGCACTCGACGCCCTCCTCCCGCGTACCCGCTGACTTGACTCTGTCGGGGATCTTGGAGCTGTCGAGGTCAGGTGCCCAGGGTTCTCCAGGATTTCGGTCGGGTAGGTCGCGCTGGTCGAGGTAGTTCTGGAAGGCAGTCGGTCGGCGAGATGCAGGTGCGTCCTCAGCCGGTGGCAGTCTGCTGAGGCCCTCGATGTCGACAGCTATGGCCGTCAGAACGTGTCGGATATGGGCCTCTCCCTCTCGGTAGCAGCAGCGTCGCATGCCGTGTCCGTGGGCGAATTCGTCGACTGTTCCCTCCACTCCGGAACGGATCGCGTAGCGGGTCTTCCACCAGCCCCGGCTGACCTGACCCTGGGGGCAGGTCACCTGCTGGCGGTCGTAGTCGACATGGAAGTCGTCCCGGGCGAAGCCGCTCCGCGGGGCCCAGCGGATTTCCCCGCTGGCCAAGCCCCGGATCGAAGCGACGCTGCGGGGCGGCCGGTAGCCGCCGAGCCTGCCCCCACGCCCGCCCCACACAAGCTGGTCAACGGTGGGATTCGGGTGAGACAAGGTGAGAACACCGGGCCGCTCGGCACCATCCGCGGCCACGCCTCCGCACATGCAGAAACCCCGCCCGACCTGGTGTTCAATCAGGTCGGACGGGGTTTCGCGTCCTGTGGCGGCGCCAGGGTTCGAACCTGGGTAGGCTGAGCCGGCAGATTTACAGTCTGCTCCCTTTGGCCACTCGGGCACACCGCCTAGAACGACGCTTTGAAGGCCTTGCGGGCTCCTTGGCGACGACGTAAACGATACCCGATGCCCAGGGGTGCTACGCCACCTGATTGATCAGTGCCGGGCGCGGGCGGGGGTGGCTAGGCTTTGTGCCGTACCCAACGCATACGACACAAGGAGCCACACGTCATGGCCGACTCCAGTTTCGACATCGTCTCGAAGGTCGAGCGGCAGGAGGTCGACAACGCCCTCAACCAGGCCGCCAAGGAGATCTCCCAGCGCTACGACTTCAAGGGGGCGGGCGCGTCGATCTCCTGGTCCGGCGAGAAGATCCTGATGGAGGCGAACGGCGAGGAGCGCGTCAAGGCGATCCTCGACATCTTCCAGTCCAAGCTGATCAAGCGCGGGATCTCCCTGAAGTCGCTGGACGCGGGCGAGCCGCAACTGTCCGGCAAGGAGTACAAGATCTTCGCCTCGATCGAAGAGGGCATCTCCCAGGAGAACGCCAAGAAGGTGGCGAAGATCATTCGCGATGAGGGCCCCAAGGGCGTCAAGGCGCAGGTCCAGGGCGAAGAGCTGCGCGTCAGCTCCAAGAGTCGCGACGACCTCCAGGCGGTGCAGGCGCTCATCAAGGGCAAGGACCTGGACTTCGCTGTGCAGTTCGCCAACTACCGGTAGACGGTTCGCTGCCGTGTGCAGCGGTGCGGGGGCGGGGCGGGGTGTGCCTGATCGGCACGGCCCGCCCCGATCTCATGCCCCCCTGGGTGCCGTTGTGTTCGTTCGTACGCCCTGCGGCGCCCGGGGCCGCCTCGTCCGCCGCCTGATGCGTGACACACGGAGCCGTACGGGTGGGAAGGTCAGCGGCGTTCGCGGGAGTTGCCGAAGAGCAGCCTGTAGGCGATCAGCAGGACCAGGGATCCGGCGATGGCCGCGATCCAGGTGGCGGTGTCGTAGAAGTCCGTGCTGATGGGGCGGTCGAGGAAGCGGGACGACAACCAGCCGCCCAGGAAGGCACCCACGACTCCGATCAGGGTCGTGCCGATGATGCCGCCGGGGTCGCGGCCGGGCAGAAGCAGCTTGGCTATTGCGCCGGCCAGCAGCCCGAGGATGATCCAGCTGATGATGCTCATGTTGCTTACCTACCCGTCACTTGTTCCTGCAAGCCAGGACGCCTGGAGGACGGGTACGGTTGCCGGCCGGGTCGTGTTCAGCGGCCCGCGAACAGCTGGTCGTCGCTGCGGACGATCTCCTTGCCGAAGGGCATCAGTGAGACGGGGATCAGCTTGAAGTTCGCGATGCCGAGGGGGATGCCGATGATCGTGACGCACAGCGCGATGCCGGTGAAGATGTGGCCGAGGGCCAGCCACCAGCCCGCGAGGATCACCCAGAGGACGTTTCCGATGAGTGATGGGCTGCCGGCGTCGTAACGGTCGACGACTCTGTAGCCGAAGGGCCAGAGGGCGTAGACGCCGATACGGAACGCTGCCAGGCCGAAGGGGATGCCGATGATCGTGATGCAGAGCAGGAGCCCTGCGGCGAAGTAGCCGAGGAACATCCAGAATCCGCACAGGACCAGCCAAATGACGTTCAGGATTGTCTTCACGGTCGATACCCTGCCATCTGCTCGAGTCGGGAGATGCGTTCGGCCATGGGCGGGTGGGTGGAGAACATCTTGGACAGGCCCTGGCCGGGACGGAACGGGTTCGCGATCATCATGTGACTCGCGGTCTCGATCCGGGGTTCGGGTGGGAGTGGAAGCTGTTTGGTGCCGGCGTCCAGCTTGCGCAGGGCGCTCGCCAGAGCCAGCGGGTCGCCGGTGAGCTGTGCCCCGGACGCGTCCGCCTGGTACTCGCGGGAACGGCTCACGGCGAGTTGGATGACCGATGCGGCGAGCGGGCCGAGGATGAGCACCAGGAGCATCCCGAGGATGCCCGGGCCGTCGTCGTCGTCGGACCGCCCTATGGGGATGAGCCACGCGAAGTTGACGAGGAACATGACGACGGAGGCGAGGGCGCCCGCGACGGAGGAGATGAGGATGTCGCGGTTGTAGACGTGGCTCAGCTCGTGTCCGAGGACGCCCCGCAGTTCGCGTTCGTCGAGAATCTGGAGGATGCCCTCGGTGCAGCACACGGCCGCGTTCCGTGGGTTGCGGCCTGTCGCGAAGGCGTTGGGTGCCTGCGTCGGCGAGATGTAGAGCCGGGGCATGGGCTGGCGGGCCGCGGTCGAGAGCTCGCGGACCGTGCGGTAGAGCTGCGGCGCTTCGAACTCGCTGACCGGGCGCGCCCTCATGGCGCGCAGGGCGAGCTTGTCGCTGTTCCAGTACGCGTAGGCGTTGGTGGCGACGGCGACGACCAGCGCCACGATCAGCCCGGTGCGTCCGAAGAAGCTGCCGATGACGATGATGAGGGCCGAGAGGCCCCCGAGGAGTACAGCGGTTTTCAGCCCGTTGTGCCGGCGGTGCACGGTAGCCCTCCAAATGGTGCGGCAGGGGGACCCTTGCTCAGTGGTGCTCCACTCTCCAGTGGAGCCTCCCTTACTGGTCAACGCCAGGCGACGGAAGCTAGTTCCCTTGTGCTCGGGCGCCGGGGGCAACGGCCCAGGGGCGGATCCGATCGGATCCGCCCCTGGGCCGTACGGGTGGAAAGCGCGCTCGTGCGGGCTCCGGACGCCCGTTATGCGTCAGCGCTGGAGGGGCAGTCCCGCGAGCGCGCGGGCCTGCGCGTCCGGCTCCACGTCGCTGGTGCAGTGGGCGCAGCGGCTGGCGATGGCCGGGATCTCGGTGAAGCAGCGGGGGCAGTCGCGCAGGGCGGCCTTGATGTCGACTTTCTCCTGCTCCTGCTTGGCCGTGAAGCGGTTCTGGACCTTGGCCATCGGGAGTACGACCAGGAAGTAGAGCACCGCGGCGGTGATGAGGAAGGCGATGGCGGCGCTGACGAAGAGGCCGTAGGGAAATTCCACGCCGTCGACGGTGTAGTGGGCCTTGCTGTAGTCACCGGCCCCGCGGGTGAATAGCCCGATCAGCGGCAGGATGAACGCTTTGCTGAAGCCCGTGACCACCGCGGTGAAGGCGACCCCGACGGCGAGGCCGATGGCCATGGAGATGACGTTCCCGCGGAGGATGAAGTCCTTGAACCCGTTCAGCACCGCTCTGGCTCCTCTGTGCTCTCTCGTGCGTGCTCTTCTTGGGTGACGTGTGCACGCACGACCATGCCCTGAGCGCGGGGCGCCGGGCAAGCCGGTCGGGCGTGGGCGGCAGCGGTCAGAAGAGGCTGCCTGCGGCGACGCGGAGGATGAGCTGGGGAGCGCCGGAGAGTGTGACTCCCGTTACCGCGGTGAGGGCGATCGCAACGGTGAGCGGGGCGGGGACCCGGTGCCCGGGAGCGGCCGGCGTCTCTTCGGTGGCGGCGTCGGTCCCGGGGGTCCTGAAGAGTTCGGCGGTCCATCGCAGGTAGTAGTACAGCGCGATCACCACGTTGACGGCCATGACGACCGCGAGCCAGCCGAGCCCCGCGTCGACCGCCGCGGCGAAGACGGTCACCTTGGCGAAGAGACCGATGATCCCGGGCGGCAGGCCGGCCAGGCAGAGCAGGAAGAAGCCCATCGCGAGCGCGGCCAGGGGTCGTGTGGCGTAGAGGCCTCGGTAGTCGCTCAGCCGGTTGCCCGGGTGGGCGCGGGCGACGAGGGCGGCCACCGAGAAGGCGCCGAGGTTCACCACGGCGTACATGAGCGCGTAGGCCACTGTGGAGCCGATCCGGGCGTCGCTGGAGTGCGTGGCCGCGGCGATCGGGACGAGGAGGTATCCGGCCTGGCCGACGGACGACCAGGCGAGGAGGCGTACGGCGCTGCGGGCGCGGGTCGCCGTCTGCCGGAGTGCGGCGACGTTGCCGATGGTCATGGTGAGTGCGGCGAGGACGGCCAGGACGGGGCCCCACACGTCGGCGTAGGACGGGAAGCCGATCACCGTGACGAGGACCAGTCCGGAGAAGCCCACCGCCTTGCCGACGACCGAGAGGTAGGCGGCGATGGGGAGCGGGGCTCCGACGTAGGTGTCGGGAACCCAGAAGTGGAAGGGGGCCGCGGCCGTCTTGAAGGCGAAGCCGACGAGGGTGAGGACGACCCCGGTCCCGGCGAGGGTCTGGAACTGCCCGGGCACGTCGTCGAGCCGGGCGGCGATCTCGGTGAGGTGCATGGTGCCCGTGGTGGCGTAGACGAAGCTGACGCCGAGCAGCGTGACGGCGGTGGCGACGACCGAGGAGAGGAAGAACTTCAGGGCGGCTTCCGAGGAGCGCCGGTCGCCGTGCTTGATGCCGACCAGGGCGAATGCCGGCAGCGAGGCGACTTCGAGGGCCACGACGAGCGTGGCGAGGTCCCGGGCCGCGGGCAGGAGGGCGGCGCCCGCGGCGGAGGAGAGCAGCAGGAACCAGAATTCGCCGGCCGGGAGCTTGCCGGTGTCCCCGATCGAGAGCAGCGCGGTGAGCAGGGCTCCGACGAGTACGAGGGCCTGGATGACGAGCGCGAAGTGGTCGGCGGTGTAGCTGCAGGCGTCGGCCCCGTCGGTGAGGCAGAAGGTGGAGCGGTCACCGGCACGTAGGGGAATGAGCAGGGCGAGTGCGGCGACGAGCCCGGCGACGGCTCCGTAGCCGAGGAGCGGTTTGCGCCGCTCGCCGACGAAGAGGTCGGCGACGAGGACGAGCAGTGCCACCCCCGCCGTGACGACGGGGGGTGCGATCGCGAGCCAGTCGACGGACTGGACGAGGCTCGCGGCCCCGGTTGCGCTGTCGGCTGCCACGGTCACGACTTGCCTCCTGCGAGGAGCTTCTGCACGGCCGGGTCGGTGAGGCCGAGGAGGACGGCGGGCCAGAGTCCGGCGAGGACGGTCAGTGCGGCGAGGGGGGTCCAGGCGGCGAGCTCGTAGCTCTTGACGTCGGCGACCGCCTCGGTCCGCTCACGCCTCTCGCCCATGCAGACGCGGCGTACGACGATGAGCATGTACGCCGCGGTGAGCAGTGTGCCGAGGGCGCCGAGGGACATGTAGGTGAGGAAGGCGGGGCGGCTCAGTCCCTCGGCGGGGTCGAAGGCGCCGAACAGGGTGAGCATCTCGCCCCAGAAGCCGGCGAGGCCGGGGAGTCCGAGCGAGGCGACAGCGGCGAAGGCGAGGAGGCCGCCGAGGTGGGGCGCACGGCCGTAGAGCGCCGCACCCGTGGCACCGGACAGGGTGTCGAGGTCCGCAGTGCCATAACGGTCCTTGACGGCACCGACCAGGAAGAAGAGCAGGCCGGTGATCAGGCCGTGGGCGATGTTGGCGAAGAGCGCGCCGTTCACGCCGGTCGGGGTCATCGTCGCGATGCCGAGGAGCACGAAGCCCATGTGGCCCACGGACGAGTAGGCGATCAGGCGCTTCAGGTCGCCCTTGGCCCCGGGGCGGGCGAGGGCGAGGCAGGCGAGCGACCCGTAGATGATCCCGACGGCGGCGAAGGCCGCCAGGTACGGCGCGAAGGTCCGCATCCCGTCGGGGGCGACGGGGAGCAGGATGCGGACGAATCCGTACGTACCCATCTTCAGCATGACGCCGGCCAGGAGGACGGAGCCCACCGTCGGGGCGGCGGTGTGGGCGTCGGGCAGCCAGGTGTGCAGTGGCCACATCGGGGTCTTCACCGCGAGGCCGATCCCGATCGCCAGTACGGCGATGACCTGTACGGACGTGGTGAGACCGCGGCCGTTGTCAGTGGCGAGTGCCACCATGTCGAATGTGCCGTTCTTCAGCCCGACGAGGAGCAGCCCCAGCAGCATGATCACGGATCCGAGCAGGGTGTACAGGATGAATTTCCAGGCGGCGGGCTGCTTCCGGTCGCCGCCCCAGCGGGCGATGAGGAAGTACATCGGGATGAGGACCATCTCGAAGGCCAGGAAGAACAGCAGCAGGTCGAGGACGGCGAAGGTCGCGAGGGTGCCGGACTCGAGCAGCAGGACCAGCGCGACGAAGGCCTTTGCGGAGGGGCCCGCGGGGAGCTTGAAGTAGCTGTAGAGCGCGCAGAGGAAGGTCAGCAGCGCGGTCAGTACGAGAAGGGGGAGCGAGATGCCGTCGGTGCCGAGGTGGATCCGGACGTCGAGTGCCGGGATCCAGCTGATGTCGGTGGTGGCCTGCATCTTCGACGGATGGTCGTGGTCGAAGCCCGCGGCCAGGACGAGCGCGGCGACGAGCACGGCGCCGGTGACGGTCACTCCGTGGCGGAGCA
This sequence comes from Streptomyces sp. NPDC057428, assembly GCF_042803195.1. Classification (NCBI taxonomy): domain Bacteria; kingdom Bacillati; phylum Actinomycetota; class Actinomycetes; order Kitasatosporales; family Streptomycetaceae; genus Streptomyces; species Streptomyces sp. NPDC057428. The sequence continues at coordinate 84,953 of NZ_JBHVCT010000006.1, read as the reverse complement.
CGGCCTGGTCGGGGTTCCTGCCCTTGAGCCCGGGCGGGGCGGGCAGGAGTGCGGCGGCCGCTCCCAGCAGCGGGACGACCAGGATGAACGCCAGAAGAAGCTGCATCACGGATGCGCTGATATCGAACACGGCTCACGCCCCGGCGTAGACGTTGGCAAGGACGGCGGCGGCGATCGCCAGTACGAGGGTTCCGGCGAGCAATGCGCTCAGGTAGGTCTGCACGTTGCCCGTCTGGGCGCGGCGGACCAGGGTGCCGAGTCCGCGGGCGATGCTGCCCGAGCCGCGTACGTAGGTGTCGATGACCTCGCGGTCCAGGAAACGGACCAGCAGGGCCGCGGCCCGGACGGGACGGATGAACACGGCGGTGTACAGCGCGTCCAGGTGGAAGCCGGTGACCGCGTGGCGGTGGAGGGGGCCGAGCAGCAGCCGGCCGGGGTCCGACGGGTCCGGGGCGTCAGCGATCGTGCCGTACGCCGCGGTGTGCGAGGTCATCGCCTCGGCTTCCACGAGCGCGGGTTCGGCGTCGGGGTGTGCCGCCACCGCGCCGACCGGGGGCCGTCCTGCGAGCGCCGTGGTGTGACGCCACGCCCCGTAGGTGACGAGTCCGCCGACGAGTCCGACGCCGGTGGACAGGACGGCGGTCGCGAGGGAGGGGGTGAGGCTGTAGCCGTCGAACCAGTCGGTGAGCGTGCCGACGGTGAGGCCGAAGGCGATCGTCGGGACGGCGAGGGCCCAGAGCACCGAGGTCATCGCGATGGGCTGCTTGCCGTGGTCCGGTGCCTCGGAGCCGCGTCCGCGGAAGACCAGGAGCCACAGCCGGGTGGCATAGGCGGCGGTGAGGACCGCTGCGACGAGCCCGGCGACGAGGACCGTCCAGCCGGCTGCCGCCGGTGCGACGTCACGGTCTCCGAAGGCGGTGTGTTCGGCGGCGACGAGGACCGCCTCCTTGGAGAAGAAGCCGGCGAACGGAGGGATCGCGGCCAGCGCGAGGAGGGCGATGGTCATCGTCCAGTAGGCATCGGGGATGCGCTTGGCCAGCCCGCCCATGCGGGACATGGCGGCGAGTGAGTTGGTGCCCGTGGCGTGGATGACGACGCCGGCGGCCAGGAAGAGGACGGCCTTGAACGCACCGTGGGACATCAGGTGGAAGACGGCCGCCCCGCGGTCGCCGACGGCCAGGGCGCCGGACATGTAGCCGAGCTGTCCGATCGTCGAGTAGGCGAGCACGCGCTTGATGTCGTCCTGCGCGAGGGCGGCGAGTCCGGAGCCGATCATCGTGACGGCCGCCATCACGGCGAGGACGACGAGAGCCGCACCTGAGGCGGCGAAGACGGGAAGGAGCCGGGCGACGAAGTAGATACCGGCGGCGACCATCGTCGCCGCGTGGATGAGCGCGGAGACGGGGGTGGGGCCGGCCATCGCGTCGGGGAGCCAGGTGTGCAGCGGGAACTGCGCGGACTTTCCGGCTACACCGGCGAGAAGCAGCAGCGCGACGAGGGTGGGGTGGTCGAGCCCGCCGTTGCCCACGGCCGCCAGGATGCCGGTGATCCGGAACGTACCGGTGTCGACGGCGAGCGCGAACAGGCCGATGAGGAACGGCACGTCGCCGAGCTTGGTGACGAGGAAGGCCTTGAGCGAGGCGGCACGGGCCTCGGGGGTCTCCCAGTAGTGGCCGACGAGGAAGTACGAGCAGATGCCCATGATCTCCCAGCCGACCAGGAGCACCATCAGGTCGCCGGAGTAGACGACGAGCAGCATCGCGGAGGTGAAGAGGGAGACGAGCGCGGCGTACGAGGGGTAGCGGGCGTCGCCCTTGAGATACGCGGTCGAGTAGATCTGCACACAGGTGGCGACGAGCCCTACGAGGACGGCTACGAGCACGGCGAAGCCGTCCAGGTGCAGGGCCAGGTCGATCGGCACGGAACCGGTGGGGGTGTACCGGGTCGAGGCGTCGATCGCGGGGCCGCCGCCCTGTCGGGCGGCGACGACGACGGCGCAAACGGCTGCCGTGAGGGTCGGCAGCACGGCGAGGGGCCGGACGAAGCCGGGCGCGGTCCGCCCCAGGAAGAGACCTGCGACGGCGCCGAGGAAGGGGAGGAGGGGGACGAGTACGGCGAGGGTCGTGGTGGTCACGCGGTGGCCTCTGCCTTCTTTGCCGTAGCAGTGGCCTGGTCAGCGGTGCCGGGGGCGGTCTCGGAGGTGGGCGCGTCGGCCTCGTCGGGGAACGTTTCGGCTTCGTCCGTCTCCGCGGTGTCACGGAGGCGGTCGACGTCCGAGGTGCCGCGGTTGCGGTGGACGGCCAGGACGATCGCGAGGCCGATGCCGATCTCGGCGGCGGCGATCGCGATCGTGAAGAGGGTCAGCGCCTGGCCCGCGTGAAGGGCGTCGCGCAGCCAGACGTCGAAGGCGACCAGGTTGAGGTTGACGGCGTTGAGCATGAGCTCGACGGACATCAGGACGAGGATCGCGTTGCGGCGGGCGAGTACTCCGTACAGCCCGGTGCAGAAGAGGAGGACGGCGAGTACGACCGGATAGGCGAGGTGCATCAGCTCTTGGCCTCCCGGTTCGCGGCACTGCCGCCCCCGAGCTGCTCGGGGTCCGGACCGGCCTGCCGGTCCTGCCCGGTGCGCCCGGCCGGACTCGTCCGCCGGGTCTGGCCGCCCTGGCCGTCCTGTCCGTCCTGTCGGTCCTTGCGGGACAGGACGATGGCGCCCACCAGGGCGGCGAGCAGCAGGACGGAGAGTGCCTCGAAGGGCAGTACCCAGTGCCGGAAGAGGAACTCGCCGGAGACCTTGGTGGAGCCCTGGGCCGGGCCGTCGAGATCGATCCAGGTGGTCCGGAAGGCGTCGACGACGACCCAGACGAGGGCGGAGGCCGCGGCGACGGCGACCCCGAGGGCCACCCATCGGTTGCCCGAGTCGGCGTCCGGGGACCGGCCGATGGGCGCTCTGGTGAGCATCAGCCCGAAGAGAAGGAGGACGACGACGGAACCGACGTAGATGAGGACCTGCACCCACGCGATGAACTCGGCCGTCAGGAGCAGGTACTCCACCGCGATGCCGCCGAGAGCGACCACGAGCCACAGCGCCGCGTGCACGAGCTGTTCGGTCGTGACGGTGATCAGGGCTGCGCCGAGGGTGGCGAGGCCGACGAGTACGAAGGCGATCTCGACCCCGGTCGGTGAGAGGAAGCCGGAGTGGCCGGCAGTGGCGGCGAGCATCACTCCTGCCCCTCCTGTTCCGCCGCCCGGCCCGGACGGGACTCAGGCGCGCCCTGAGTCCGCTCGGCTTCCCGGGCCTCCTGTATGCCCTGGGCCTCCTGGACCTGGAGCTTCTCGGCCGCCTTGCGTGCTGCGGCGATCTCCTTGGGCTCCTCGGCTCCCGGGTCGAGTGCGGGTGGCTCGGGGACGGTCCACATCCACTCCCGGAGCTTGTCGCGCTCGTGGGTGAGTTCGTGGATGTCCGTCTCCGCGTACTCGAACTCGGGTGACCAGAAGAGTGCGTCGAAGGGGCACACCTCGATGCAGATACCGCAGTACATACAGAGGGCGAAGTCGATCGCGAAGCGGTCAAGCACGTTGCGGCTGCGTTCACGGCCGCCGGGAGCGGCGGCGGGTGTCGTCTCCTTGTGGGAGTCGATGTAGATGCACCAGTCGGGACATTCACGGGCGCAGAGCATGCAGACCGTGCAGTTCTCCTCGAACAACCCGATGACGCCGCGGGTACGGGGCGGCAGTTCGGGCTGGACGTCCGGGTACTGGGCGGTGACGGTCCGCTTCGTCATGGTCCGCAGGGTGACGGCAAGACCCTTGGCCAGGCCTGAGCCGGGGATCGGGGGCACTAGTTGATCGCCACCTTCACGATGCCGGTGAGCGCGATCTGCGCGAGGGCGAGGGGGATGAGCGTGGTCCAGGCGAGCTTCTGCAACTGGTCCTCGCGCAGGCGGGGATAGGTGACCCGGAGCCAGATGACCACGAAGGCGAGGACGGCGGCCTTGAGCAGGGTCCAGACCCAGCCCAGCCCGTCGGCGCCGAGCGGCCCGTGCCACCCACCGAGGAAGAGGACGGTCGTCAGCCCGCACAGGACGACGATCCCGGCGTACTCGGCGAGCAGGAACAGGGCGAAGCGCAGGCCCGTGTACTCGGTGTACGCGCCGAAGATGATCTCCGAGTCCGCGACCGGCATGTCGAAGGGCGGGCGCTGGAGTTCGGCGAGCCCCGCAACGAAGAAGACCAGGGCGCCCACGATCTGCCAGGGCACCCACCACCACTCGAAGGCGTCGAGGATGCCGGGGAGCGACACGGTGCCCGCTGCCATGGCCACGGAGGCTGCGGCGAGGAGCATCGGCAGTTCGTATGCGAGCAGTTGCGCGGCAGTGCGGAGACCGCCCAGGAGCGAGAACTTGTTGGCCGAGGCCCAGCCCGCCATGAGCGAGCCGAGCACGCCGACACCCATGACGGCGAGCACGAAGAAGATGCCCGCGTCGACCACCTGGCCGACCGCCCCTTCACCGGGACCGATCGGGACGGCGACGATCACGAGGAGGTACGGGAGCAGGGCGACGGCGGGGGCCAGCTGGAAGATGCGACGGTCCGCGTCGGCCGGTACGACGTCTTCCTTCTGCGCGAACTTCACCCCGTCCGCGACGAGCTGGGCCCAGCCGTGGAAGCCACCCGCGTACATGGGACCGAGACGGCCCTGCATGTGCGCCATCACCTTGTGCTCGGCCTGCCCCACGACGAGCGGGGCAACCATGAACACGGCAAAGACGACGACGAGGCGGAGGGCGACGTCGAGTACGTCGTTCACGCGGTATCGCCTCCGGCGGGACGGTCGTTTCGGGACGGGGAGTCGGGGCCGGGCTCGGACGCGGGGTCGGCTTCGGGAGCCGGGTCCGGCTCGGACGCGGGTTCCGGGTCGGGGCCGGGTTCCGGGTCGGGGCCGGGCCCGCCTTCGGTGTCCTCCTGCGGACGAGGAACTGGCTCCGGCGACCCTTCCGGGTCCGGCTCCGGCACCCTGTCGGTCTCCGGTCGCTCAGACTGCTTCGGGGCGGTGCCGAACGCGGGGCGCGCGTCGTGCCAGGGCGCGTCCGCGCTGCCGGCCGCCCCCCTCGGCCGTACAGTCCCGCCGCCGCTCCCCGCGCGATCCGCGCCGCGTGTACCGGCTTCCGGCTCGCCCGGGCCCGGGCTCGCAGCCGCGTCGGTACGGGCCCGCCTCGCACCGGCGTCCGAACCCGCGCCCGTGCCGGACCCGGTGTCCGGGCCAGGTGTCCCGGCCGGCTGCTGTGCCTCGGCCGCGCCGGTGGCCTGGCTCGCCGAGCCCTGGGATGCGCTGCGGCTGCGGCGCGGTGGCGCCGTCCGCGGGGCCGCGGCGTCCGGGGTCTCCGCGGCACCCACCGCGTCCGGCGCCGTGGCCGGTCGCTGTCCCGCCGAGCCCTCACCAGCGGTGCGAGACCGGCGCACCGGCCGGTCGCCGGCCGCGCGGGCGCCCCTGGCCGGGCGGGCCGGGGCGGGCGGGAGCTGGCCCTTGAGCGGGCCCCATTCGTTCGGGTCGGGTACACCGGGCGGCAGCATCGTGCGCCGCTTGGGGCCGCCGTGTTCGGACTCGCCCGGCTCCTTCGCACCGGGCCAGGCCTTGGCGACCCGGGCGGCCAGTACGAAGTCCTTGCGCAGCGGGTGGCCCTCGAAAGTCTCGGGCAGCAGCAGCGGGACCAGGTGGGGGTGGTCCTCGAAGCCGATGCCGAACATCTCGTGCGTCTCACGTTCGTGCCACGCCGCACCCGCGTATACGCCGATGGCGCTCGGCAGGGTGGCCGCGTCGTGCGGGACGGTCGTGCGGACCAGCAGACGCCGGACGGTGCCTTCGCCGAGCGCCGCGACGTGGGCGCAGACCCGGAAGCCGGTGCCCGGCTCGTCGACCGCGCTCAGCCAGTCGAAGTAGGTGCAGCCCAGCTCGTCGCGGGCCGTTTCGAGGGCGGGGATCCAGGAGGCGGCGGGGACGTCGACCGTCAGCAGGTCGTAGGCGTACGCGCCGGTTGCCTCCGGGCCGAAGATGTCGGCGGCGGCGTCGGGCAGTCGGCCGTAGAGCTCGGCGGCGGTCACGTCCGCTCCTCCCCGGGTGCCTTCGGAGCCTCGACGAGACCGCTGCGCAGGGCGGCGGTCGAGGGGCGGGCCGTGTCCTCGCCGGAGTACCGCTCGGCGAGCGATTCGCGGGCGATCTTCTCCTGGAGCTTGAGGATGCCCTGCAGGAGCGCCTCGGGCCGGGGCGGGCAGCCGGGGACGTACACGTCGACGGGGATGATCTGGTCGACGCCCTTGGTCACGGAGTACGAATCCCAGTAGGGGCCGCCGCAGTTGGAGCAGGCGCCGAAGGAGATGACGTACTTCGGTTCGGGCATCTGCTCGTACAGCCGCTTGACGGCAGGGGCCATCTTGTCCGTCACCGTGCCGGACACGATCATCAGGTCGGCCTGCCGGGGGCCGGGGGCGAAGGGGATGACGCCCAGCCTGATGAAGTCGTGCCGTGCCATGGAGGCGGCGATGAATTCGATGGCGCAACAGGCGAGTCCGAAGTTGAAGACCCAGAGGCTGTAGCGGCGGCCCCAGTTGAGGACCACCTTCATCGGCTCGGGGGCGAGCCGGGACAGCACGCCGAGTTTCTTCGGCACCGGCAGCAGCGTCGGATCGGGCAGCGAAACGGGGGGTTCCGGGTTCGGCCGGCTCGTCACGCCCATTCGAGGACGCCCTTCTTCCATGCGTAGAGCAGTCCCACGGCCAGGAAGCCGAGGAAGATGAACATCTCCACCAGCGTCGTCGCGCCGTATCCCGGCGCGGCGAACACCGTCGCCCACGGGAACAGGAAGATCGAGTCGACGGCGAAGACCACGTACAGGAAGGCGTACACGTAGTAGCGGACCTGGGTGTGGGCCCAGCCCTCCCCCACGGGGTCCACCCCGCATTCGTACGTGAGGAGTTTCTCCGGCGTCGGGACCACGGGCCTCAGCAGCCGGCCGGCGCCGAAGGCGACGGCTACGAACAGCACGCCGACCAGGGCGAGCAGTCCGACCACTGAGTAGCTCTGGAAGTAGTCCGACGCGAGAACGGTCGGTCCCGGCACGTCCGCCACGTCCGTCCCTCGCTCCCTCAACCTGTTCGACGGTCTGTACGCACGGGAGTCTAGGCCCTGTTAAAGAGACGGTAAGCAACGCATGCGTACAAAGGGTGAGGGTGCTCTCGTACGAACGGTGAGCGGCCCCTACGGGCGAGGGGTGGGGTTTTCCCTACCGCGCCTCACCCACGAACCCCATGGCGTGCGGCTGTCCCGCCCGGCACGCTGGGTGTATGACCATGAGTTCCTCTTCGCCGGACGACGACCGGCCGCCGCCCGCGCGCTTCGCTTTCGACCGGTGGACGTGGAAGGAGATCGCGTATCTCCTGGCGAATCTCCCGGTGGCGATCGCCGGGTTCGTCTACACCGTCTTCCTGATCGGCGTGGGCGCCGGGCTGTCCGTCACCGTGATCGGGCTGCCGTTGCTCGCACTGGGGCTGCAGGGTGCGCGGGGGATCGGCCGGGCCGAACGCGGCCGGGCTCGGGGGATGCTCGGGGTGCGGGTCGAGGAGCCGAGCCCGGTGATGCGCGGCCGGCGGGAGCGGGGGTTCTTCAGCTGGCTGTGGTCGGTGCTGAAGGATCCGGTGGCCTGGCGGGCGTTGCTGTATTCGTTCATCAGGCTGCCGTGGGGGGTGGCGACGTTCACGGTGACGCTGGTGAGCCTGTTCGTGCTCTGGCCGGTGCTCCCCTACATCGCGCGGGGTCTGACGAACGCCGACCGGGCCATGGTCCGGGCGCTGCTCTCGCCCTCGGACGAGCTGGAACGCCGGATCGAGGAGCTGGAGTCGGACCGCGGGGTGGTCGTGGACACGGCCGCCGCCGACCTGCGCCGCATCGAACGCGACCTCCACGACGGCGCACAAGCCCGCCTCGTCGCCCTCGCCATGGGGCTCGGCCTGGCAAAGGAAAAACTCACCGACGACCCCGAGGCAGCCGCCCGCATGGTCGACGAAGCCCACGGAGAGGTCAAGGTCGCACTCCAGGAACTCCGCGACCTCGCCCGCGGCATCCACCCCGCCGTCCTCACCGACCGCGGCCTCGACGCGGCACTCTCCGCCATCGCCTCCCGATGCACCGTCCCCGTCAACGTCACCGTCGACCTCCAGGCACGACCCGCCCAGGCCATCGAAGGCATCGCCTACTTCACCGTCTCCGAACTCCTCCAGAACGTCAGCAAACACGCCCGCGCCACCCGCGCCACCGTCGACGTCCGGCGCACCGCCGACCGCCTCATGCTCCAGGTCACCGACAACGGACACGGCGGGGCGCGGCTGGACGGCGGTACGGGTATCTCGGGGCTGGCCGAGCGTCTGGGCGCGGTCGACGGTCTGTTCGTCGTGGACTCCCCGGAGGGCGGGCCCACGACGGTCACCGCGGAGCTGCCCTGGCGCGACCGCGCGGACACCCCGGTCGCGCCGTGAGCTCCGAGTCCGTTCCCGTGATCCGCGGCGGGGCCTCCCGTGGGTGGGGAAAACCCCCTGCCGGATACGGCGACCGCCCTCATGGTGCGGAATTCCTCCGCACAGCAGTCTTGGTACATCAGCCGTTGTACCGGCCCGCGGGGAGTTCCCGCCCAGAAGAAACGGACGGTTGCCACTGATGGCCACGGCATACGGACCGGACACGCGGGACCGCCACAGGGCCGCCGCCGGGCCGGGGGGCGACCCGCCGGCGAAGCACCTCCTGCCCGCACCGCTGCGTGCGCCCTTCGAGGGCCGCATCTGGCGCGAGCTGGCCTATCTGCTCCTGAGCCTGCCGATCAGCGTGATGCTGTTCAGCTTCGCGGTGACCATGACGTCGCTGGGCCTGGGCATGCTGATCACCTTCCTCGGCATTCCGATACTCGCCGCCGGCCTGGTGGTGTGCCGTGGCTTCGGCGTGATGGAACGGGGCCGGGCACGCGGGCTGCTGAAGCTGGACGTGGCCGACCCGGCCCCGGTGCGCGGCCGTACCGGCGGACTGATGTCCTGGGTCGGGGCGGTGCTCAAGAGCGGGGTGTCCTGGCGGCATCTGCTCTACGCGCTGCTGCACATGCCGTGGGCGGTGTTCGCGTTCAGCGTCGCGGTGACGTTCTGGACGTACGGCTGGGCCGCTTTCACCTACCCGCTGTGGCACTGGGTCTTCCCGGCCTTCGTGGGTATCGACGGCATCCAGCTGTACGGCGACCGCACGCATCAGGTCTACCTCGACTCGTCCCTCGAACTGGCGGCCACCGCCGCGGTCGGGCTGGTCCTGGTCCTCGTCACTCCGTGGATCGTCCGCGGTCTGGCATCCGTCGACAGACTGATGGTGCTGGGGCTGCTGGGCCCGTCCCGGCTGGCCAGCCGCGTCTCGGAGCTGGAGTCGGACCGTGGGGTGGTCGTGGACACGGCCGCCGCCGACCTGCGCCGCATCGAACGCGACCTCCACGACGGCGCACAAGCCCGCCTCGTCGCCCTCGCCATGGGGCTCGGCCTGGCAAAGGAAAAACTCACCGACGACCCCGAAGCAGCCGCCCGCATGGTCGACGAAGCCCACGGAGAGGTCAAGGTCGCACTCCAGGAACTCCGCGACCTCGCCCGCGGCATCCACCCCGCCGTCCTCACCGACCGCGGCCTCGACGCGGCACTCTCCGCCATCGCCTCCCGATGCACCGTCCCCGTCAACGTCACCGTCGACCTCCAGGCACGACCCGCCCAGGCCATCGAAGGCATCGCCTACTTCACCGTCTCCGAACTCCTCCAGAACGTCAGCAAACACGCCCGCGCCACCCGCGCCACCGTCGACGTCCGGCGCACCACCGACCGCCTCATGCTCCAGGTCACCGACAACGGACACGGCGGGGCGGACGCGTCGGCGGGCAGCGGTCTCGCCGGGCTGACGGAGCGGCTCGACGCGGTGGATGGCGTCCTCGTCGTCGACTCCCCCGCCGGCGGGCCGACGACGGTCACGGCCGAACTCCCCTGGCGGGGCTGAGCTCCCCGCCCCCGCGCGGGCCGCAGCCGCAGCGCTCCGGCCGCCACCACGGCGGCCGGGGCGCTGCGGCTCGCCGCGTGGGGGAACGGAACCGCTGGTCTGGGGCACGCGGGGGCGCCGATGCTGGAATGCTGGACACACAGGGGCGCCGCGCGCGGCGGCGTACCGACGGAATACCGACAGTGGGGGAAGCAAGGCCGTGGAGGAAAGAGTGCGGGTCGTCATCGCCGAGGACTCGGTGCTGCTCCGGGAGGGGCTCACCCGGCTGCTGACGGATCTCGGGCACGACGTCGTCGCGGGCGTGGGCGACGCCGAGGCGCTGCTGAAGACGGTGGGTGACCTCGCCGCCGAGGGCGCGCTGCCGGACGTGGTGGTCGCCGACGTGCGCATGCCGCCGACGCACACCGACGAGGGGGTCCGCGCCGCGGTACGGCTGCGGAAGGACTACCCGCAGATCGGGGTGCTGGTGCTCTCCCAGTACGTCGAGGAGCAGTACGCCACCGAGTTGCTGGCCGGCAGCAGCCGCGGGGTGGGCTATCTGCTCAAGGACCGGGTGGCCGAGGTCCGCGAGTTCGTGGACGCCGTGGTGCGGGTGGCCCGGGGCGGCACCGCGCTGGACCCCGAGGTGGTGGCGCAGCTGCTGGGCCGCAGCCGGAAGCAGGACGTGCTGGCGGGGCTCACTCCCCGTGAGCGCGAGGTCCTGGGCCTGATGGCGGAGGGGCGTACGAATTCGGCCGTCGCCCGGCAGCTGGTGGTGAGCGACGGGGCGGTGGAGAAGCACGTCAGCAACATCTTCATGAAACTGGGCCTGTCCCCCAGCGACGGTGACCATCGGCGTGTTCTGGCCGTTCTCACTTATCTGAACTCCTGACAGACGGCGATCTTTCCCGGGATGATCCGTCCGGGGTGACCCCGGCGATCCACCCGCAATGAAGTGATACCCATGCCTCCGGCGAAAGGATGAGGGCCACAGAGGCGTTCACCGAGCGACCCGGGGGCGGGGAATATGGCGGAGCGTGACGAATTCGGGTTCCGGAAACGCGTCCGCCATACGAACGGTCCGAGGAAGGCGACCCTTACAGAAGTAGGGTGGGGCGCGGACCGCCGGCGGGCCGGCCGGTCCCGAGCCGCCGCCCCGAGGGAGGTCCAGTTCAGTGACCAGTCAGGTCAGTAGCCCAGCCGGAAAGTCCGATGAGGCCAGCGAGCCCGTCGTCGGGGAGCAGCGCGCCCCGCACATCGATCGTACGGGCGCCACCGAGAAGGAAATCCGTCGTCTTGACCGTGTGATCATCCGATTCGCGGGTGACTCGGGGGACGGCATGCAGCTGACCGGTGACCGGTTCACGTCGGAGACGGCGTCGTTCGGGAACGACCTGTCGACCCTGCCCAACTTCCCGGCCGAGATCCGGGCACCCGCCGGCACGCTGCCGGGGGTCTCGTCGTTCCAGCTGCATTTCGCGGACCACGACATCCTGACACCGGGCGACGCGCCGAACGTGCTGGTCGCGATGAATCCAGCCGCGCTCAAGGCGAATATCGCCGATGTGCCGCGCGGGGCCGACATCATCGTGAACACGGACGAGTTCACCAAGCGCCCGATGGCGAAGGTCGGATATACCGATTCTCCCCTCGAGGACGGGTCGCTCGAGGCGTACAACGTGCATCCGGTTCCGTTGACGACCTTGACTATCGAGGCATTGAAGGAGTTCGGCCTTTCCCGCAAGGAGGCCGAACGGTCGAAGAACATGTTCGCTCTCGGGCTCCTCTCCTGGATGTACAACCGTCCGACCGAGGGCACGGAGACATTCCTCCGGTCGAAGTTCGCGAAGAAGCCGGCCATTGCCGAGGCGAACGTGGCGGCATTCCGTGCCGGCTGGAATTTCGGTGAGACGACGGAGGATTTCGCCGTCTCGTACGAGGTCGCACCGGCGACGAAGGCGTTCCCGTCCGGCACGTACCGCAATATCTCCGGGAACCTCGCCCTGTCGTACGGACTGATCGCGGCCGCCCGGCAGGCGGATCTCCCGCTGTACCTGGGTTCGTATCCGATCACTCCGGCGTCCGACATCCTGCACGAGCTCAGCAAGCACAAGAACTTCGGTGTGCGGACCTTCCAGGCGGAGGACGAGATCGCCGGGATCGGGGCGGCGCTCGGTGCCGCGTTCGGCGGTTCCCTGGGGGTGACGACCACGTCGGGGCCCGGTGTCGCGCTGAAGTCGGAGACGATCGGCCTGGCGGTCTCGCTGGAACTGCCGCTGCTGATCATCGACATCCAGCGCGGTGGCCCCTCCACCGGTCTGCCGACGAAGACGGAACAGGCCGATCTGCTCCAGGCCATGTACGGGCGCAACGGCGAGGCCCCGGTCCCGATCGTGGCTCCGAGGACGCCGGCGGACTGCTTCGACGCGGCGCTGGACGCCGCGCGCATCGCGCTGACGTACCGGACCCCGGTGTTCCTGCTCTCGGACGGCTACCTGGCGAACGGCTCCGAGCCGTGGCGGATCCCCGAGACCGACAGTCTCCCCGATCTGCGGACGCAGTTCGCGACCGGCCCGAACCACGAACTCGCGGACGGCACCGAGGTGTTCTGGCCGTACAAGCGGGATCCCGAGACGCTGGCGCGCCCCTGGGCCGTGCCGGGCACCCCGGGGCTGGAGCACCGTATCGGTGGCATCGAGAAGCAGGACGGTTCGGGGAACATCTCCTACGACCCGGCCAACCACGAGTTCATGGTGCGTACCCGTCAGGCGAAGGTCGACGGCATCGTGGTCCCCGACCTGGAGGTCGACGACCCGGCGGGCGCGGACACCCTGGTCCTGGGCTGGGGTTCGACGTACGGGCCCGTCACCGCGGCGGTCCGGCGGCTCCGCGCGGCCGGCGAGACCATCGCGCAGGCCCACCTGCGCCACCTCAACCCGTTCCCGCGGAATCTCGGTGAGGTGCTCGCGCGCTACGACAAGGTCGTGATCCCGGAGATGAACCTCGGCCAGCTCGCCACCCTCGTCCGGGCCAAGTACCTCGTGGCCGCCCGGAGTTTCACCCAGGTCAACGGAATGCCCTTCAAGGCCGAGCAGCTCGCCACAGCCCTCAAGGAGGCCATTGATGCCTGACACCAACGAACTCCTCCAGCTGGTCCCGAAGGCCGAGGGCAAGCAGTCCATGAAGGACTTCAAGTCCGACCAGGAGGTGCGCTGGTGCCCGGGCTGCGGTGACTACGCGGTCCTGGCGGCGGTGCAGGGCTTCATGCCCGACCTCGGCCTGGCCAGGGAGAACATCACGTTCGTCTCCGGCATCGGCTGCTCGTCCCGTTTCCCGTACTACATGAACACGTACGGGATGCACTCCATCCACGGCCGCGCGCCCTCCATCGCGACGGGGCTGGCCACCTCACGGCGCGACCTGAGCGTCTGGGTCGTCACCGGTGACGGCGACGCGCTGTCCATCGGCGGCAACCACCTCATCCACGCCCTCCGACGCAACGTGAACCTCAAGATCCTGCTGTTCAACAACCGGATCTACGGGCTGACCAAGGGCCAGTACAGTCCGACGTCCGAGATCGGGAAGATCACCAAGTCGACGCCGATGGGCTCCCTCGACGCGCCCTTCAACCCGGTCTCCCTCGCACTGGGCGCGGAGGCGACTTTCGTCGCACGGACCGTGGACTCCGACCGCAAGCACCTCACGGGCGTGCTGCGTGCGGCGGCCGACCACCCGGGCACGGCGCTGGTGGAGATCTACCAGAACTGCAACATCTTCAACGACGGTGCGTTCGAGGTGCTCAAGAACAAGGAGCGGGCCGAGGAGGCGGTGATCCGTCTGGAGCACGGCAAGCCGATCCGGTTCGGCGCCGAGGGTTCCAAGGGTGTCGTCCGGGACCCTCTGACGGGTGACCTGTCGGTCGTCGCGGTCTCCGAGGAGAACCAGTCGCGGATCCTCGTCCACGACGCGCACAACCCCAGCCCGACGACCGCTTTCGCGCTGTCGCGGCTGGCCGACGCCGACACGCTCCACCACACGCCCATCGGTGTGCTGCGGAGTGTGGAGCGCCCCGTCTACGACTCGCTCATGTCCGACCAGCTGGACGCCGCGATCGAGCAGCACGGCAAGGGTGACCTGAGCGCCCTGCTGGCGGGCAACGACACCTGGACGGTGGTGGGCTGACCTGACGTCAGTCCCGAACGAGGTCCGGCGGTCCGGCGCGGCCTGACGATCGCCGTCGCTGTGGCCGCCTGACCCGGCCCCGCACCCTGTCACGACCGTTTCCGTGAGACGGCAATGACACGGGGGCTTTCCCGGCGCTACCTTCGTGCAGTCGGCCGATCGCCGGCGAAGGAGCGCCGGGGAGGGCCCGTGGAGGGGAAGAGCGAGCAGCGAGCAGGCCTGCTGTACGGAATCGGCGCGTACGGGATGTGGGGCCTCGTACCCCTCTTCTGGCCGCTGCTGGAGCCGTCGGGAGCGGTGGAGATCCTCGCTCACCGGATGGTCTGGTCGCTGGGTGTCGTCGGAATCGCACTGCTGGCCCTGCGTCGCTGGGCGTGGATCGGCGAACTGGTGCGCCGGCCCCGGACGCTGGGGCTGATAGCGGTCGCCGCGACGGTGATCTCGGTCAACTGGGGCCTCTACATCTGGTCGGTCAACAACGGCCATGTGGTCGAGGCGTCGCTCGGCTACTTCATCAATCCGCTGGTCACCATCGCCATGGGCGTTCTGCTGCTCGGCGAGCGGCTGCGCCCCGCGCAGTGGACCGCCGTGGGCACCGGCTTCGCCGCGGTGCTCGTGCTGGCGATCGGCTACGGGCAGCCGCCGTGGATCTCGCTGGTGCTGGCGTTCTCGTTCGCGACGTACGGGCTGGTGAAGAAGAAGGTCGGCATGGGGGGCCTGGAGTCCCTGGCCGCCGAGACCGCGGTCCTGTTCGTGCCCGCGTCCGGCTTCCTGGTGTGGCTCGGGGCGCGCGGCGAGGCGACGTTCCTGGCCGGCGGTGGCGGCCACGGCGCCCTGCTCGCCGCGACCGGCCTCGTCACCGCGATCCCGCTCGTCTGCTTCGGCGCCGCAGCGATCCGGGTACCGCTGTCCGTGCTGGGCCTGCTGCAGTACCTGGCGCCGGTGTTCCAGTTCGGGCTCGGCATCCTGTACTTCCACGAGGAGATGCCGCCGGAGCGGTGGGCGGGCTTCGGGCTGGTCTGGGTGGCACTGACGCTGCTGACCTGGGACGCGCTGCGGACAGCCCGGCGGACGAGGGCCGAGGCGCTGCGCCTCGCCGTGAAGGCGGCCCAGGCGGGGGCTCCCGTGGGCGCGGATCCCGGCCTCCCGCCGGACAAGGGCGCCGGAGCGGCCGCCCCCGACCGGACGCCTGCACCCTGACTCGCCCCGACGCCCCCTGCCACCACTCGGTGACCGGGTCGCGCCCACCCCGCCTGTTCCAGGGCTTCGGGGGCCGCACCACTCCCCAAGGCAGCGCATGTGACTGGTGCGTCAGCCGGACCGCGCTCCGGCCGTGCTCATGCTGCGGGAAAGACGGCCACATAGTCACCCGCTCTGAAGAGGAAGGGGCGATCTGCCGCTCCTGCTACCAGAACGAGCGCCGTTTCACCGACCAGGCCGCGCTCGCCGGGCGCGGTCAGCCCTTGACGATCATCCGCTCGACCCCGGGAAATCCCTTGTCCCACCAGTGTCCGTAGCGCCGGTAGACGGCTGGATCGCGGTCGGTGAGCAGCACTGACAGCTTTTCCGCCTCCTCGGTCAGACCTTGCCACGCAACCTTGCCGAGCCTGCGGAAGGCGGTCAGTTCCAGCCCGCCGTCGGCTGCGCGCCATACTCCAACGACCTGCCCGTCGACGAGCAGGCAGGGCAGCACATCGCCGTTACGCCGGACGACCAGGGGGCGGTACTCCGGGGGCATGAGTCTCCCGGGGACGGCGTGAGCCAGCAGCGTGCTGTCCCACATCGGCAGCAACCTCGGCGGCGCCGAGGTGTCATCGGCGGGCACAGTAGCGTCGGCCAGGTCGAACAGGGCGGCGACGCCGGGGCCTGAAACCCGCACCACCTGGTCGCCGAGCTCATGCAGCGCTTTGGTTATCGCGGTGCGTGTCAGCAGGGTGAACCGGGCGAAGTCCTGAGCTGACGCGGGTCCGAACGCGCGCAGGTAGGCAAGCAGCAGGCGCTGGACCCCAGCGTCGGCTTCCTGCGGCGCGGCCGCAGGGGCCGCCGACGAGGCGCGGTAGGAGTTCGGCTGTGTGAACGACCACGGGCCGCCGGTCGGCGCATGATGCAATGGCGCGAACGTACGTAGCGCCCACCACACGCGGTGCGCGTGCTCGCCGTGCCTCCCTGTGACCTCGTCCTCTACCTGGACGCCGGTGCGGGGCCGCTCCAGGAACCCCGCGAGCTCGGGGAGCAGCGCGTCGGCGTCGTTGGGGGTCAGCCCTGTTGCGGTGAACCGGCGGTCGTGAATTCGTGACGCCCGCAGGGTGCTCAGCATGGCGGCGCGGTAGGGCTCGTAGTCCTCGGCATGGACGACGTGCAGCGTTATCCGCATGAGGGTTGCCTTCACGATCCGGCCGTGCACGAACGCTGCGTCGAGATCCTTGGGCGCGAAGTCCTGCACACGGTTCCATAGCGCCAGGTACGGCGACGCTGGTGCCTGTGCCTGCAGAGCGCAGACCCGGCGAACCGCCTCCGCCACATCGAGGCGCTGGCGCTCGAGCAGAAGCTGACGGTCCAACATGGCCAGGGCGAGCTGTCGCGCGGTGAGGCTCATGACCGGATCATGCCACCTTCGGCTCCCACCAGTACGACAACCACGTCGGGCTGATCGCGGGGGCGGACGAACACGACTCGGTGCGGCGGTACCTGGACGTGCTGGACGGGGCTGCACAGTCGGATCCGACGAGTGCGGCAGGCATGGTGGACGGGGGGCCCAAAGGCTGATTGAGTGCCCGGATGGGGACGATCCTGGGGGACATGAGGCACGTTCAGTGGCATGAGCTTCGCCATGCCCAGGGCTCCGCCTCCCAGGTCCCGGGCATGCTGTCACGCATCGCCTGGGGCGACAGCGAATCGGCCGAGGACGCGCTGAGCGACCTGGGGCGATGGATAGCAGCGATGGCTGTGTTCGACGCGACGGTGGCCACGGTGCCGTTCCTGTGGGAACTCGCCGCCATGGAGACCGTGAAGGAGCGGGTCGGCGTACTCGGTCTGCTGGGGACGATCCTCGCCGGCGGTCACGCCCATCAGCCGGCGTGGACCAGGGACGCGCATCTGGCGGTCCTGGCCGGGCGGGCAACCGCCGAGCGGCTGGCCGGGGACAGTGATCCCGCGGTGCGCGCGGCGGCCGCGGAACTGCTGGCGTCGCTCGGCGGGCACGTCTGCGCCACCTGTTCGCCCCGCTGACGGCCGCAGCCCTCACGCCCCGGCTTCGCCGCTCCCCTCGGCCCGGGCACGGTGCGCCCGGGTCGAACCGGAAGACGCGGCCCTCGGTATACGGAGAACAAGTCCCGGTTCCGGCGCGCCCGTTGCCGTACCTATCAGCTAACCAGTACAACCGGTTTCCATGACCCTGCACTGGAAAGTCGTCATCGATGCGGGAGAACCGCACGCCCAGGCCGACTTCTGGGCCGAGACCCTCGGCTACCTCGTCGAGGACAACAGCGCCCTGATCGAGGAGCTGCTCACCGCCGGAGCGGTACCCGAGTCCAGCACGGTGGAGCCGCACGGCCGCCGGGCCTGGCGCGATCTCGCCGCCGTGCGGCACCCGGACGACCCTTACGAGGAGAAGAGCGGGACCGGCCTCGGACGCCGGCTGCTCTTCCAGCGCGTCCCCGAGCCGAAGACGGTCAAGAACCGCCTCCACCTGGACGTGCACACGGCTCACGGGCAGCGCGAGGCCGAGGTGGAGCGCCTCGTGGGTCTGGGCGCGAGCGTGCTGCGGATCGTCGACGAGCCGGGCGGCTCGTGGCAGGTACTCCTGGACCCCGAAGGCAACGAGTTCTGCGTGCACTGAGTCCGTACACCGTCCGCGCAGGTCAGCGGCGCACGGCGGAGCGGCGATCTCTCTAGGCTGACCTCATGTTCACGCCACCCGCCGCTCACACCCTCGTCGCCACGGATCTCGACGGCACGCTGCTGCGCGCCGACGACACCGTGAGCGCCCGGTCACGCGCCGCCCTCGCCCGCGCGGCGTCGGCCGGCGCGCGCCATCTCATCGTCACGGGCCGCCCGGTTCCCGGCATACGCGCCCTGCTCGCGGACCTCGGCTACGACGGCCTCGTGGTCTGCGGGCAGGGCGCGCAGGTCTACGACGCCGGGTCGGCCCGCATGCTGAGGTCGGTGACCCTGGACCGGGAACTCGCCGACACCGCGCTCGGCAAGATCGAGGCCGAGGTGGGGCAGGTGTTCGCCGCGGTGGACCAGGACGGAGCGGACGGCCGGACGCTGATCGAACCGGGGTACCGCATGCCGCACCCCTCACTCCCCGCGCAGCGGACCGACCGGCGCTCCGAGCTGTGGGCGGCACCGGTCATCAAGGTCCTGATACGCCACCCCGAGCTGACGGACGACGAACTGGCGGCGGCCGCCCGCGGCGCCGTCGGCGACCTGGCGTCCGTCACGATGGCGGGGCCGGGCACGGTGGAGATGGCGCCCTACGGCGTGGACAAGGGCACCGGGATGGCCCTGGCCGCGGAACTGCTCGGCCGTGACCCCGCGGGCGCCGTGGCGTTCGGCGACATGCCCAACGACCTGCCGATGTTCCGCCTTTCCGGCCACGGGGTGGCGATGGCCGGCGGGCACCCGGAACTCAGGGCTGCGGCCGACGAGATCACGCTCTCGAACGACGACGACGGTGTGGCGGTGGTGCTGGAGCGCCTCTTCGCCTGAGCCCGCGCGCCCGCTCGCCCCGGTCCGCCCGGCCCGGATCACCGACGTCTCAGCCGGCGCCGCCGGGGGCCACGGCGTCCGGGGCGCGTGGGGCGACGCCGTCCGTCGCCGCGCCCACGGACCTCAGGGCGTGGGCCACGAGGGTCGCGACCCTCGCCTCGTCCATCGGAGGCTTCCGCAGCAGGTTCCGGTAGTAGAGCGGGCCGTAGAGCATCTCCACCATGAGCGGCAGATCCGCGCCCGCCGGGACCTGCCCCTGTTCCTGGGCCCGGCGCAGGCGCTGCACGGCGGCGTCGAAGCGCGGGTCGACGAGCTGCTCGCGGACGGCGCGCGCCAGCACCTCGTCGTCGTGCAGCTCCGACAGGATTCCCGCGTAGACGGGACCGTACGGCGGCGTGGAGACCATCCGCACCACGCCGTCGATGTGAGTCCGCAGATCGGCAACGATGTCACCGGTGTCGACGAAGGGAGTGGCACCGATGAACACCTCGGCGAACGCCTCCAGCATCACCGCCCCCTTGGACGGCCACCAGCGGTAGATCGTCTTCTTGCTCACACCGCCGCGGGCCGCGATGGCCTCGATGGTGACCCGGCCGTACCCGTTCTCCGCGCACAGCTCCAGAGCGGCGTCCAGCGTCGCCCGTCGCGATCTCTCGCTGCGGCGCAGGGAACTCTGCGATGTGATCATTCGGTGAGCATAGGGGGATTCCACCCACCGCTTGTTGACAGGTCGTCGCCAAAAGTCGAACAATGACCAGGCTGGAAACGGAACGTACCGTGTCGTAACGTTCCGTGCACCGCACCGTTCGTGCCGTTCGGGCCGCGACGAGCCGATCGGGGGACGGCTCGACCGGCCGACGGCGCGGACGGCCCGTGCCGGACCACTCGGACACTGACGCTGCTGCCGCTTCAGACGCTGATGTCCCTCGTCGTGAAGCGCGCCCACGCCGCCGAGCCGAACACCGCGGCGTACAGCGCCTGCAGACCGAGGTTCCTGACCATCTCGTCCCAGTAGAACGGGTCACGCAGCAGGTCCGAGAAGGACAGCCAGTAGTGCGGGAAGAGATACGGATGGATCCCGTGCAGCTGCGGCATCGTGTCCAGGATCTGCACGGTGATGAGCACCCCGACCGTGGCCGCCATCGCCGCGATCCCGCTGTCGGTGAGCGTGGACACGAACAGCCCCAGTGCCGCGAACCCGGCGAGCGACACCGCCACCGCGAGCGCGATCATGCCGGCCCGCACGAGTCCCTCGCCGAATCCGATGCGCGTCCCGGAGATCGTCGTCACCTCGCCGACCGGGAAGAGCAGGGCTCCCGTCACGAGCGCCGACGCCGCCACGACGAGGGTGGCGACCAGGCAGAACACCAGCACCGACGTGTACTTCGCGAGCAGCAGCCGGGTGCGGCCCGCCGGGGCGACCAGCAGATAGCGCAGGGTGCCGCCGCCCGCCTCCCCCGCGACCGAGTCACCGGCGATGACACCGACGGCCATCGGGAGGAAGACGGGAAGCGTCACGGAGAGCGCGGCGAAGACCAGGAACAGCCCGTTGTTGGTGACCTGCGAGAGGAACGCCGGGCCGCCCCCGCCACCCGGACCTCCGGCCGGGCCCTCACCCGTCTCGATCCGGACTGCGACCCCGATGAGCACGGGGACGGCTGCCAGCACACCGAGCAGGGCCAGGGTGCGCCACCTGCGCAGGGTGACGGTCAGTTCGGAGCGGAGAATCCCCAGGGTCCACAGCGCGCGCCGGGGCTCGCGGGACACGAGTACCGCCGTGAGTTCAGCCTGCGACATCGAATCCCTCTCCGGTGAGTGCGACGAAGGCGTCCTCCAGCGAGGCCCGTTCGACGCCGAAGGCGCGCACGCGTACACCGCCGCGCACCAGGGTCTCGTTGATGTCGGCGAGGTCCACGCCGGCCGGCGGAGCGTCGGCGCTCACCCGGTCCCCGTCGGCCGTGACGCCGGTCGCCCCGTGTTCCGTGAGGATGCGGGCGGCGTCGCCCGGGTCGGGGGTGGTCACGGCGAGCCGGCCGCGGGTGCCCGCGGCCAGCGCGGTGACGGGGCCCTGGACGACGAGCCGGCCCCGGGCCATGACCGCCGCGTGCGTGCAGACCTGCTCGATCTCGTCGAGCAGGTGCGAGGAGAGGAAGACGGTCGTGCCCCCGGCCGCCAGTTCGCGGACCAGGCCCCGGATCTCGCGCATGCCCTGCGGGTCGAGACCGTTCGTCGGCTCGTCCAGCACGAGCAGTCTGCGCGGCTGGAGCAGCGCCGCGGCCAGCCCGAGACGCTGCTTCATCCCGAGCGAGTACGCCTTGGCCCTCTTCCCGGCGACGGCGGCGAGACCCACCCGCTCCAGAGCGCCGTCCACCCGCGCCCGCCTGGTGCGGGGGTCTGCCGCGGGATCGGCGGAGTCGAAGCGCAGGAGGTTGTCCCGGCCCGTCAGGAACCCGTACAGGGCCGGGCCCTCGATGAGCGCCCCGACATGCGGAAGCACCGCGCGGGCCGCGTCCGGCATGGGCCGGCCCAGGACGTGGGCGGTGCCGGAGGTCGGGGTGATGAGTCCCATGAGCATCCGGATCGTCGTGGTCTTGCCCGAGCCGTTGGGCCCCAGGAAGCCGAAGACGCTGCCCGCGGGGACGGTGAGGTCGAGTCCGTCGACGGCCGACCGGCCGCCCCGGTAGCGCTTGGTGAGCCCGTGCGTCTCGATCACGGTGCCGGGCCCGGGCTCCGTGTCCGGCCGCGCCGTCGCCGCCGCTGTGTCGGTCATGCGCCCTCCCGGTCCTGGCCCCCCGCCGTGTATACGGGTCCGCCCCGCCGCACGGAGCGTACGGCGGGGCGGCGGCCCTGTGTGTGCACTGTCCGGCGGTGTCGGCCGCCTTCACCGGGGCGTCCTACTCGGCGGCGTCGGCCGCCTTCACCAGGGTGTCCTGGGTGACGGCGCCGACGTAGACCTTGCCGTCGTCCGTCAGGAGGGCGTTGACCAGGCGCGTCTTGAAGACCGTGCCCGAGCCGAAGTCGCCGGTGACCTTGTCGCCGAGCGCGTCGAGGAACTGCTGCGCCTGGGCCGGCATGTCGCCGGAGCCCTGGGCGGGAAGGCCCGCGCCGCCCGGGGCGTCGATCTCGGCGACGGCGTTCCAGCCCTCGCCGATCACGTCGAGGCCCTTGAAGTCCTCCAGGGCTCCGAGGTCCTTCGGCGCCTTGCGGGCCGCGCCGTCCTTCCCTGCCGCGGCCTTCAGTTCGTCGGCCTCGGTGACCTTGGCGCCCTTCGGCGGGGTGAAGGAGAAGGAGGACGCGTCGGGCTTCGAGAAGTCGACCTTCGTGAAGCCGGCATCGACGGCGGCCTTGCCCCCGGAGCTCGTGGCCAGCGTGAACTTCAGCGGCACGCCGGTCGCCGAGTCGACGGCCACCCTGATGGAACCGATCGTCGAACCGGACTGCTTCGGCTTGATCAGCAGCTGGTACGCGTCGCGTCCCGCCACCTGCGCCGTGCCGTCGACCGTGACGGACGTGGTGTCGCCGGCGGCGGCGAGGGCCTTGTCGGCGAGCTCCTTCGGCGTGGCGGGAACGCCCTCGGGCGCCTTGTGCTTCCCGCCCGGCCGCTCGGCCCCCTCGGCCTTCGCGTGGTAGACCTCGTTGCTCTCGCTGTCGTAGCCCCAGACGTCGTCCCCGTTGTGGACGAGGCTGTACTCGGAGCCCTCGCCGAGGATGGACAGGCGCTGCTTGTCGGGTCCGTCGGCTGCCACGCGGAGCGTGTGCGTCCCGGACGCCAGCTCCATCAGCTTGCTCTCGGGTGCGGCGCTCGCGTCCCCGCCGCCCGCGTCCGGCGCGAAACTGCTCGCGATACCGCCGAGTGAGGGGATTCCGAGGTCGGTACTGATCTTCAGCGTGCCGGAGAGCTGCTCCTGGTCCGACGCGGCGATCTTCTCGATGAGTTCCTGCGCCGTGATGTCCGGCAGTTCCGGGTCGCCGGACGCGGCGAGGGCCGGGACGAGCCCGATCGTCGCCGCCGCCACTCCCGCCACCGCGAACGGGACGATGTAACGCGCCTTCTTCCGGCGGCCCACGACAGTCCCCGTGGCCTCGCCGTTGGTCTCCGCGCTGTCGTTCGGTGCCATGTGTGCTCTACCTCCGTGGTCGGCGGCTGCCATCCCGTTGCACTGGTCCACTCCCCGCCGCCATTCTCACCCGATGTGGTCAGGAGTGGTTGTTATCCATCTGACCAAATCGGGCGAGGACAAGCGTCAGCCCTCGGGAGCAACTCGGCGTACCTCTCCGGGATGACCCCGGAGCACGGAGAGTGCGGGCACCCCTAGGGGGTCAGCCCGCGCGGTGCACCACGGCGTCGCACAGTTCTTCCAGCGCGGCCTTCGCGTAGCACGCGGGCAGTGGTGCCAGCGTCGCCCGTGCCTCCTGGGCGTAGCGGACGGTGTCGCGTCGTGCCTGCTCCAGCGCCGGGTGGGCCCGCAGACCGAGCAGTGCCTCGGCCAGCCTGCCGTCGTCGGCGAGGTCGCCGTCCAGCAGTTCCAGGAGCTCCCGGTCCTCCGGCCTGCCGTCGGCCGCGGCCCGTGCGCGCAGGTGGAGCACCGGCAGCGTGGGAATGCCCTCACGCAGGTCGGTGCCTGGCGTCTTGCCGGACTCGTGGGAGTCGGAGGCGATGTCCAGGACGTCGTCTGCGAGCTGGAAAGCGATACCGAGGCGTTCGCCGTACTGGGTGAGGATGTCGACGACGGACTCGTCGGCGCCGGCCATCAGGGCGCCGAACCGGCCGGAGACGGCGACCAGAGAACCGGTCTTGCCGCTCAGCACGTCCATGTAGTGGTCGACCGGGTCGCGGCCGTCCCGCGGGCCCGCGGTCTCCAGGATCTGGCCGGTCACCAGACGCTCGAACGCCTCGGCCTGGATGCGCACGGCCTCGGGTCCGAGGTCGGCCAGGATGTGCGAGGCGCGCGCGAAGAGGAAGTCACCGGTCAGGACGGCGACGGAGTTCCCCCAGCGGGTGTTCGCGCTGTCCACCCCGCGCCGTACGTCCGCCTCGTCCATCACGTCGTCGTGGTACAGCGTCGCCAGGTGCGTCAGTTCGACGACCACCGCCGAGGGGACGACTCCCGGTGCGTCGGGGTCGCCGAACTGGGAGGCGAGCATGACCAGCAGCGGCCGGAATCGCTTGCCCCCCGCGCTGACGAGGTGCTGTGCGGCCTCCGTGATGAACGGGACCTCGCTCTTGGTGGCAGCCAGCAGGCCCGCCTCGACAGCGGCCAGACCGGCCTGGACATCTGCCTCAAGCGCCTGGTCCCGCACGCGCAGTCCGAACGGCCCGACGACGGTCACGAGGGGATCTCCTGTCTGCTGACGATCACACGGAATGTCGATGTGTCGTTGTCCTCACTCGAGCCAGCGTATCCGGTCCCCTTTGGATCACCGTGGGCGCCTTCCCGCCACCGCCGGTATGTTCGGGTTCAGCTCATACGATCAGGAGTTGCCGCTTTGTCCCACGCCACGACCGGTGCCGGAACGGCCGGACCGCCCCCCGAGGACGACCACCCCTTCTTCGGCCGGCAGAGGGGTCCGATGCCCCTGTCCGGGCTGGAGGTCGGGGAGCGGTTCTCGCTCCTCGGGATGCAGGCGATCCTGGTCCCCTTCTTCGCCGACGGGGTCCCGTACGGCGGCATCCTCATCGCCTGCGGTCGTTACGCCATGGCGGTACCCACGGCGGTGAGGACCTGGGACCACGACGCTCGACCCCCAGGCGTTCGCGAGCCGGACGACGGCGCCGTGGTTCCTCTCCCCGGCCCTCGCCAACGGGGACCAGGCACAGACCGTGAAGTTGTACGGCGAGGTCTCCACCCCCGCTCACTCCGGTGTCGACGGCGCTACGGCGGTGGCGGCCACACCGGCCGCCACCGCCGCCGCTCCCTGGCTGAAGCGCACGACGCACCCCGTCCACCGAGGGCCCCCCATGCAGATCCGGACCGAATTCCCGTACGAGACCACCCACGAGGACCTCTACATCCCGCTGGCCGGGGGCACACAGCTCTACGCCCGGATCTGGCGGCCGGTCACCGATGAACCGGTGCCCGCCCTGCTGGAGTACCTGCCCTGCCGGCTCAGCGACCGGACGGCCCCGCGCGACCGGCAGCGCCACCCCTGGTACGCGGGCCACGGCTACGCCTCGGTACGGGTGGACGTGCGGGGGCACGGCAACAGCCAGGGCATGCCGGGCGACGAGTACGACGCGACGGAGCTCGCCGACGGGGTCGCCGTGGTGCACTGGCTCGCCCGGCAGGAGTGGTGCTCGGGCCGGGTCGGCATGTTCGGCATCTCCTGGGGCGGGTCGAACTCGCTCCAGATCGCCGCGCTCGCACCGGAACCCCTGAAGGCGATCGTCACCGTCTGCTCGTCCGACGACCGTTACGACAACGACGTCCACTACATGGGCGGCTCCGTGCTCGGCGTGGACATGCACGCCTGGGCCTCCACGATGCTCGCCTTCGTCTCACGCCCGCCCGACCCGGCGGACGTGGGCGACGACTGGCGGGACATGTGGCTGAGCAGGCTCGAAGCGGTGGAGCCGCTCATCCACACATGGCTCGCGCACCAGACCCGCGACGACTACTGGACGCGCGGCAGCGTCTGCGAGGACTACGGCGCGATCAAGGCGAAGGTCCTGGCGGTGGGCGGCTGGCACGACCCCCACCGCGACACCGTCCTGAGGCTCGTCGAGCACCTGGACCCCTCGCGGGTACGGGGTCTGATCGGCCCCTGGTCGCACCAGTACCCGGACCAAGGGCTGCCGCCCGGGCCCGCGATCGGCTTCCTGCAGGAGACGCTGCGCTGGTGGGACCAGCACCTCAAGGGCGAGGACACCGGGGTGATGAACGAGCCCCTGCTGCGGTCCTGGATCAGCGGCTCGCACCCCCCGGCCACGGTCTACCCGACGCTGCCCGGCCGCTGGGTCGGCGACGCCACGTGGCCGTCCGAGAACGTCACCCCGGTGGCGTACGCCCTGGCCGGCGGGGAGCAGACGGTCAGCTCGCCGCAGCAGACCGGGCTGGACGCGGGCCGGTTCCTCCCCTTCGGCAACGACGCGGACCTGCCGCCCGACCAGCGCGACGAGGACGCCAAGTCGGTGTGCTTCGAGTTCCCCGTCGAGGAGTCCCCCATCGAGATCCTCGGCCGGCCCAGGGTGCGGCTCCGCGTCCGGATGGACGCACCGCACGGCCAGGCCATCGCCCGGCTCTGCGACGTAGCGCCGGACGGCTCCTCCACCCTGGTGACCCGCGGCGCCCTCAATCTGGCCGCGCGCCACGGGCGTGACCGCGCCGATGACTGGCCGGCCGGCGGGACCGAGGACGTCACCTTCGAGCTCAACGGGATCGGGCACACCTTCCCGCCCGGTCACCGGATCAGGATCGCCGTCTCGTCGTCGTACTGGCCGTGGATCTGGCCGCAGGCCGGCTCGGCGGGGTTCACGCTCGACGCGGACGGCAGTCTCGTCGAACTCCCGGTGCGCCGGCACACCGAGGACCCTGCCATCACGTTCGGAGAACCCGAGCAGGCCGAGCCGCTCGGCGTCGTCCGTCCGGTCACGCTCGACGAGCAGCGGCCGGAGAGCCTGGTGGTCCGCGACGTCGCGAAGGGCGAGTGGCGGCTGGAGGTCGGTCCGCGCTACGGCGGCACGCGCGTCCACCCGGACGGTCTGGAGTTCACCGAGGACGCCCTGGAGACGTACACCGTCCAGCAGGACGACCCGCTGTCCGCCAGGGCCCGCTCCGACTGGACGATCCGGCTGCACCGGCCGGAGATGTCCTGGGACGTACGGGTGGAGACGCGGTCGGAGCTGAGCGCGGACGCGGACGACTTCATCACGTCCGACGAGGTCGTCTGCAAGGACGGCGACGAGATCGTCTTCCACCGGACCTGGGAGAAACGCATCCCGCGGACAGCCGGATGACCAGGGTTATCACGTAACTTTCCGGGCATTACGCCTACTTGACGGCACTGCCGCCGAAGATCGGCGCCGACGTAACGTGTCCCTCAAGCGACCTGGAAAGCGAGGCAGCAACAGATGCCCGAGCAGAGCAGCCCGCTCGATCTGGCCGAGGGCGATCCCTTCGGCCCGCACAACCTTCCGTACGGCGTGTTCTCCACCCGGGGACACCCCGCGGACCGCAGAGTCGGCGTCCGCGTCGGCGATCACGTGCTGGACGCCGGCGCTGCCGCACACGCGCTCGGTTCGCCGTACGCCCAGTTGCTGGCGCAGCCCAGCCTGATGCCGCTCCTGGCGGCGGGCCGGACCGCCTGGCGCGATGTCCGCCGGGCCCTGACCGCGTGGGTGACCGTCCCGGCGCACCGCCCGGACATAGAGCCGCTGCTGCACCCGCTCGACGCGGTGAGGCTGCACCTGCCTTACGAGGTCGCCGACTACGTCGACTTCTACGCCAGCGAGCACCACGCCACCAACGTGGGGAGGATCTTCCGGCCGGACGGTGTGGCCCTCACCCCCAACTGGAAGCACCTGCCGATCGGTTACCACGGGCGGGCCGGCACCGTCGTGGTGTCCGGTACGGACGTGGTGCGCCCCTCCGGGCAGCGGAAGGCCCCCACCGACCCGGCCCCCGTGTTCGGCCCGTCGGTGAAGCTGGACATCGAGGCGGAGGTCGGCTTCGTCGTCGGCGTCCCCTCCGAACAGGGCTCACCGGTCGCCCTCGGCGACTTCCGGGAGCACGTCTTCGGGCTCTCGCTGCTCAACGACTGGTCGGCGCGGGACATCCAGGCATGGGAGTACGTGCCGCTGGGCCCGTTCCTCGGCAAGTCCTTCGCCACCTCCGTGTCGGCGTGGGTGACCCCGCTGGAGGCCCTGGACGCGGCCCGGACGGCACCACCGGCCCGGGACTTCCCGCTGCTGCCGTACCTGGAGGACGCGGACGACGAGGAGCCGGGCGGCTTCGACATCCGCATCTCGGTCGCCGTCAACGGGCAGACCGTGTCCGAGCCGCCGTTCTCCACCATGTACTGGACGGCCGCTCAGCAACTGGCGCAGATGACGGTGAACGGCGCATCGCTGCGGACGGGCGACCTGTACGGCTCCGGCACCGTCAGCGGCGCCGAGCCCGGCGAGCGAGGGTCCCTGCTCGAACTCACCTGGAACGGCCGCGATCCGCTGGACCTGCCCGAGGGCAAGCGCACGTTCCTGGAGGACGGCGACACGGTGACGCTCACGGCCTGGGCACCCGGCCCGCACGGCACACGCGTCGGGCTGGGAGAGGTCACCGGACGGATCGTGGCCTCGTAGGAAGCGCACCGCCCCGGCTCGCTCGGACAGCGGTGGCGGGGCGGGGGCGCCGGCGGCCGGGGCGGAAGGGGCCGGGACGGAGCGCTGGTCAGCGACGCGCGGGGCGGTCACACGTTCGGGGGGACCTCACTCCGTTCCCCGCGGATACGCTGAAGAGTCCCGCGAGACTGCCTCCCATGGGAGCACTGATGAGCATCGAACCCGAGGCCTCCGAGCCGCGGTGGGCGGTCCCGCCCGTGGGCGGCTGGACCGCCGATGACCTGGACACACTCCCGAATCTGCCTCCGCACACGGAGCTGATCGACGGGAGTCTGGTCTTCATGAGTCCGCAGACGTTGTTCCACACACGGGCGGTCGACTTCTTCAACTGGCAACTGCAGTCACTGGCACCGCCTGAACTGGAGGCCGTCCGGGAGTTCACCATCGACATCGACTTCCAGAACCGGCCCGAACCCGACGTCGTCGTCGTGCGCGCTGACGCGGTCGAGAGTCTGCGGCAGACACGGTTCTCCGCGAGCAGCGTGCTGCTCGCCGTCGAGGTCGTGTCCGACGAGTCCGTCACCCGCGCCCGGGAGACCAAGCCCGCGAAGTACGCGCGGGCCAGGATCCCGCACTACTGGCGGGTGGAGAACCAGGACGGCCGTGCCGTGGTCTACGTCTTCGAGCTGGAGCCTGCCACCGGCGCGTACACGTCCACCGGGATCTTCCACGACCGGATGAAGGTCTCCACGCCCTTTCCTGTCGACCTCGACCTGACCGCGATCGTCCGCCGCCGAGGGCCCGCGGACCCTCGATAACTCGCACCGCCCCGGCTCACTCGAACTCGGGCGGCTCCTCGTCCCAGCCGAACTCCGGGTCCGCGTCCTGAACAGTGGTCCGGGCCGAAGGCACCTCCGTACGGGTGGCCGGGACGGAGGGCACTTCGGGTGCGGCCGAAGGCTCCGCCTCCCCCAGCCCGGCGAGTACCTCCAGCACCCCCTCGCCGTACGTCGCCAGCTTCTTCTCTCCCAGCCCGCCGACCCCGCCCAGCTCCGCGAGGGAACCCGGGCGCAGGGCCGCGATCTCCCGCAGGGTCGCGTCGTGGAAGATCACGTACGCCGGAAGGCCGAGTTCCTTCGCCTGGGCGGCCCGCCAGGCACGCAGGGCCTCGAAGACCGGGACGGCCTCCGACGGAAGGTCGGCCGCCACGGCGGCCGCCTTGCCCCTGCGCTCGCCGCTGGAGGACCGGGACGTCGGCTTCTTCGGCTCCTTGCGCAGCATCACCTCGCGCTCCCGGCCGAGCACGGAACCGCTCTCCTCGGTCAGCACCAGCGTGCCGTACTCGCCCTCGACGGCGAGGAGGCCCTGAGCCAGCAGCTGGCGCACCACACCGCGCCACTCCGCCTCGGCGAGCTCCTCGCCGATGCCGAAGACCGAGAGCTGGTCGTGGTCGAACTGGATCGTCTTCGCCGTCTTGCGGCCCAGCAGGATGTCGATGATCTGCCCGGCCCCGAACTTCTGGTTGCGCTCGCGCTTCAGCCGGACGACGGTCGACAGGAGCTTCTGCGCGACCACCGTGCCGTCCCAGGTCTCGGGCGGGGTGAGGCAGGTGTCGCAGTTGCCGCACGCCTCTTGTCCGGACTCCTGGCCGAAGTACGTCAGGAGCTGGGCGCGGCGGCACTTCACGGTCTCGCAGAGCGCCAGCATCGAGTCGAGGTGCGAGGCCGCCCGGCGCCGGAACGCCTCGTCGCCCTCGCCGCCCTGGATCAGCTTCCGCTGCTGGACGACGTCCTGGAGGCCGTACGCCATCCAGGCCGTGGACGGTGCGCCGTCGCGGCCGGCGCGGCCGGTCTCCTGGTAGTACCCCTCGACGGACTTGGGCAGGTCGAGGTGGGCGACGAAGCGCACGTCGGGCTTGTCGATGCCCATGCCGAAGGCGATCGTCGCGACGACGACCAGCCCCTCCTCGCGCAGGAAGCGGGCCTGGTGGTTCGCGCGCGTCGCGGCGTCGAGACCCGCATGGTAGGGCACCGCCTGGATGCCGTTGCGGCTGAGGTACTCGGCGGTCTTCTCCGTCGAATTGCGCGAGAGGCAGTAGACGATGCCCGCGTCGCCCGCGTGCTCCTCCTTGAGGAAGGTGAGCAGCTGCTTCTTGGGGTCGGACTTCCCGACGATGCGGTACTGGATGTTCGGCCGGTCGAAGCTGGCGACGAAGTGCCTGGCCTCGGGCATGCCCAGGCGCTGGGTGATCTCGCGGTGGGTGGCGTCGGTCGCCGTGGCCGTCAGCGCGATGCGCGGCACGTCGGGCCAGCGCTCGCCGAGGACCGACAGGGCCAGGTAGTCGGGGCGGAAGTCGTGGCCCCACTGGGCGACGCAGTGGGCCTCGTCGATGGCGAAGACGGAGATCTCGCCGCGGGCCAGCAGGGAGAGCGTGGAGTCCAGGCGCAGCCGCTCCGGCGCCAGGTACAGCAGGTCGAGCTCGCCGGCCAGGAACTGGGCCTCCATCGAGCGGCGCTCGTCGAGGTCCTGCGTGGAGTTCATGAAGCCGGCCCGGACACCGAGGGCGCGCAGGGCGTCCACCTGGTCCTGCATGAGCGCGATGAGCGGGGAGATCACGATGCCGGTGCCGGGCCTGACCAGGGCCGGGATCTGGTAGCAGAGCGACTTGCCGCCACCCGTGGGCATAAGCACGACCGCATCGCCGCCGTCGACCACATGGTCGATCACCGCGCCCTGCTCACCGCGGAACGCCTCATACCCGAACACCCGGTGCAGCGTCTGCCGCGCCGCGCTCTCGGTCGTCACACTCATCGTTCCCGTCCGCCCGTCCCTGCCGTCCGACTCTCCCTTGCAACCATAGGCGCCGTGTACGACAAAGCCGGACGGGCTTGACTTCCTGGCCCGTCCGGCGTCGTCGTGTGCTGCGGGGCGCTACCGCACGAACACTCCCGCCTGGCTCGCCAGGTCCAGGAAGTACTGGGGGGCGAGGCCCAGCACCAGGGTGACCGCGACGCCGACCGCGATCGTGGTCATCGTCAGCGGGGAGGGGACGGCGACCGTGGGGCCGTCCGCCTTCGGCTCGCTGAAGAACATCAGGACGATGACCCGGATGTAGAAGAACGCGGCGATGGCCGACGAGATCACACCGACCACGACGAGGCCGCTCGCGCCGCCGTCCGCCGCCGCCTTGAAGACCGCGAACTTCCCAGAGAAGCCCGAGGTAAGCGGGATGCCGGCGAAGGACAGCAGGAAGACCGCGAAGACCGCCGCCGTCAGCGGCGAGCGCCGGCCGAGCCCGGCCCACTTCGACAGGTGCGTCGCCTCGCCCCCCGCGTCGCGCACCAGCGTGACGACGGCGAAGGCGCCGACGGTCACGAAGGAGTACACGCCCAGGTAGAAGAGGACGGAGGAGATGCCCTCGGGGCTGGAGGCGATGACACCGGCCAGGATGAAGCCCGCGTGGGCGATCGAGGAGTAGGCCAGGAGCCGCTTGATGTCGGTCTGGGTGATCGCGACGATCGCACCGCCCAGCATCGTGACGATCGCGACACCCCACATGACGGGACGCAGGTCCCAGGTGAGGCCGGGCAGCACCACGTACAGCAGGCGCAGGAGCGCACCGAACGCGGCGACCTTCGTGGCCGCCGCCATGAAGCCGGTGACCGGGGTCGGGGCGCCCTGGTAGACGTCCGGGGTCCACATGTGGAAGGGCACGGCGCCGACCTTGAAGAGCAGGCCCATGAGGATCATCGCCGCGCCGATCAGGAGCAGCGCGTCGTTGCCCATGGTGTCGGCGAGCGCCGGGTCGATGTCCTGGACCGTGCCGTCCACGACGTTCGCGATACCGGCGTACGAGACGGTGCCCGCGTAGCCGTAGAGCAGGGCGATCCCGAAGAGGAAGAACGCCGACGAGAAGGCGCCGAGCAGGAAGTACTTCACGGCCGCTTCCTGCGACATCAGCCGCTTGCGGCGGGCGACGGCACAGAGCAGGTAGAGCGGGAGGGAGAAGACCTCCAGCGCGACGAACAGCGTCAGCAGGTCGTTGGCCGCGGGGAAGACCAGCATCCCCGCCACGGAGAACATGGCCAGCGGGAAGACCTCGGTCGTGGTGAAACCGGCCTTGACCGCCGCCTTCTCCCCTTCACTGCCCGGGACCGAACCGGCCTGTGCGGCGAAGGAGTCCACGCGGTTGCCGTGCGAGGCCGGATCGAGGCGCCGCTCGGCGAACGTGAAGACGGAGACCATCGAGACGAGCAGGATGGTGCCCTGGAGGAACAGGGCGGGACCGTCGACCGCGACCGCGCCCATCGCGGCGATGTGCGCGTTCTTCGAGGCGTACCCGTCCGCGGCGAGCCCGATCACCGCGGCGAACGCGGCGGCGAGGGCCACCACGGTCAGGGCGACCTGCGTGGTGTAGCGGGCCCGGCGCGGGACGAGCGCCTCCACCAGGACACCGAGGACGGCGACGCCGACCACGATCAGGACGGGCGCGAGTTGGGCGTACTCGATGTCCGGCGCGGTGAACGCGTCGCCCGGGGCAGCGGATGTCACCCCGCCCGCCGTCGTCCACAGACTGTGGACAGCTGTTGCGCTCACTTGGCGGCCTCCACCTCGGGCTGGGGGTCCTTCTTCTGTACGTCCTGCATGGTGTGCTGCACCGCCGGGTTGACGACATCGGTGAGCGGCTTCGGGAAGACGCCCAGGAAGATCAGCAGGGCGATCAGCGGAACGGCCACCGCCAGCTCACGGGCCTTCAGGTCGGGCATGCCCCCGATCCCCTCCCTGACCGGCCCCGTCATCGTCCGCTGGTAGAGGACGAGGACGTAGAGCGCGGCGAGCACGATGCCGACGGTGGCGATGATGCCGGCCACCGGGTACGCGCTGAACGCGCCGACCAGGACGAGGAACTCGCTGACGAACGGGGCGAGGCCGGGCAGCGAGAGCGTGGCCAGGCCTCCGATCAGGAAGGTGCCCGCCAGGACCGGGGCCACCTTCTGCACCCCGCCGTAGTCGGAGATGAGCCGTGAACCACGCCGGGTGATCAGGAATCCGGCGACCAGCATCAGCGCGGCCGTCGAGAGACCGTGGTTCACCATGTAGAGCGTGGCGCCCGACTGTCCCTGGCTCGTCATAGCGAAGATCCCGAGCACGATGAAGCCGAAGTGCGAGATCGAGGCGTAGGCGATGAGCCGCTTGATGTCGCGCTGGCCGACCGCGAGCAGCGCGCCGTAGACGATGGAGATCAGCGCCAGGACGAGGATCACCGGCGTCGCCCACTTGCTGGCCTCCGGGAACAGCTGGAGGCAGAAGCGGAGCATCGCGAAGGTGCCGACCTTGTCGACGACCGCGGTGATCAGGACGGCGACCGGCGTGGTGGACTCCCCCATGGCGTTGGGCAGCCAGGTGTGCAGCGGCCACAGCGGGGCCTTCACCGCGAAGGCGAAGAAGAAGCCGAGGAACAGCCAGCGTTCGGTGCTGGTCGCCATCTCCAGCGAGCCGTTGGCCCGGGCCTCGGCGATCTCGGAGAGCGAGAAGCTCCCCGCGACGACGTAGAGACCGATGACCGCGGCCAGCATGATGAGTCCGCCGGCGAGGTTGTAGAGGAGGAACTTCACGGCCGCGTAGCTGCGCTGCGCCGCCGCGTTCTCGTCGCTGCCCGAGTGCGCGCGGTCCCCGAAGCCGCCGATGAGGAAGTACATCGGGATGAGCATGGCTTCGAAGAGGATGTAGAAGAGGAAGACGTCGGTGGCCTCGAAGGAGAGGATCACCATCGCCTCCACCATCAGGATCAGCGCGAAGAAGCCCTGGGTGGGGCGCCAGCGGGAGGAGCTGGTCTCGTTGGGGCCTCCCCTGCTCGAACGGAGTTGAGAGCTTGGGGAAGGATCGGCGTCGTGCCAGCCGGCCAGGATGACGAAGGGGATCAGCAGCGCGGTCAGCGCGATGAGCGCCACCCCGATGCCGTCGGCCCCGAGTTCGTAACGGACACCGAAGTCCCGGATCCAGGCGTGCGATTCGGTGAGCTGGTAACGGTCGCCGCCCGGCTCGAAACGGGCGAAGACGATACCCGCGAGGACCAGGGTGCCCAGCGACACGAGCAGTGCGAGCCACTTCGCGGCGGTGCGGCGCGTGGCCGGGACGGCGGCGGTGGCGATCGCGCCGATCGCCGGGAGCGCCGCCGTCGCCGTCAGGAGGGGAAAGGACATGATCAGACCGCCCTCATCAGCAGGGTCGCGGCGATGAGTACCGCCGCGCCGCCGAACATCGAGACCGCGTAGGAGCGGGCGTAGCCGTTCTGCAGCTTGCGCAGCCGGCCGGAGAGCCCGCCCATCGAGGCGGCCGTGCCGTTGACCACGCCGTCCACCAGGCTGTGGTCGAGGTAGACCAGGGACCGGGTGAGGTGTTCGCCGCCGCGGACCAGGACCACGTGGTTGAAGTCGTCCTGGAGCAGGTCACGGCGCGCCGCCCGGGTGAGCAGCGAACCGCGGGGGGCCATGGCGGGCACGGGCCTGCGCCCGTACATGGCCCAGGCGATGGCGACGCCGATGACGAGCACCACCATGGTGGCGGCGGTGACGGTGGTCGCGCTGACCGGGGCGTGCCCGTGGTCATGGCCGGTGACGGGCTCCAGCCAGTGCAGGAACCGGTCGCCGATGGAGAAGAAGCCTCCGGCGAAGACCGACCCGAAGGCCAGCACGATCATGGGGATCGTCATGGACTTCGGCGACTCGTGCGGGTGCGGCTCGTGGCCCTGCTCGTCGGGCTGCCAGCGCTTCTCCCCGAAGAACGTCATCAGCATCACGCGCGTCATGTAGAACGCGGTGATCGCGGCGCCCAGCAGAGCGACGGAGCCGAGGATCCATCCCTCGGTACCGCCCTTGGCGAAGGCCGCCTCGATGATCTTGTCCTTGGAGAAGAAGCCGGACAGGCCGGGGAAGCCGATGATCGCGAGGTAGCCGAGCCCGAAGGTGACGAAGGTGACCGGCATGAACTTCCGCAGGCCGCCGTACCTCCGCATGTCCACCTCGTCGTTCATGCCGTGCATGACCGAACCGGCACCGAGGAAGAGCCCGGCCTTGAAGAAGCCGTGCGTGACCAGGTGCATGATCGCGAACACGTAGCCGATGGGGCCGAGGCCCGCGGCGAGGATCATGTAGCCGATCTGCGACATCGTCGAGCCCGCGAGGGCCTTCTTGATGTCGTCCTTCGCGCAACCGACGACGGCACCGAAGATGAGCGTGACCGCGCCGACGACCACGACGACCAGCTGCGCGTCGGGAGCCCCGTTGAAGATCGCGGCCGAGCGGACGATGAGGTAGACACCTGCCGTCACCATGGTGGCGGCGTGGATGAGGGCCGAGACCGGGGTCGGGCCCTCCATCGCGTCACCGAGCCAGGACTGCAGCGGCACCTGGGCCGACTTGCCGCAGGCCGCGAGGAGGAGCATCAGGCCGATCGCGGTGAGCTTGCCCTCGCTGGTGTCCCCGGTCGCGGCGAACACCGGACCGAAGGCGAACGTTCCGAAGGTCGTGAACATCAGCATGATCGCGATGGACAGGCCCATGTCGCCGACCCTGTTGACCAGGAAGGCCTTCTTGGCGGCGGTGGCCGCGCTGGGCTTGTGCTGCCAGAAGCCGATGAGCAGGTACGACGCCAGACCGACGCCCTCCCACCCGACGTACAGCAGGAGGTAGTTGTCGGCGATGACCAGGATGAGCATCGCCGCGAGGAACAGGTTGAGGTAGCCGAAGAAGCGGCGTCGCCGCTCGTCGTGCTCCATGTAGCCGATGGAGTAGATGTGGATCAGCGTGCCCACACCCGTGATCAGCAGGACGAACGTCATCGACAGCTGGTCGAGCTGGAAGGCCACGTCGGCCTGGAAGCCCTCGACGGGGATCCAGGTGTACAGGTGCTGGTGCAGGGCGCGGTCCTCGGCGCCCTTGCCCAGCATGTCGGTGAACAGGACGGCACCGATGACGAAGGACGCGGCGGCGAGCGCCGTGCCGATCCAGTGTCCGGCCCGGTCGAGCCGGCGGCCGCCGCAGAGCAGCACCGCCGCTCCGAGCAGGGGCGCCGCGACCAGCAGCGCAATCAGGTTTTCCACGATTCCGACCCCTTACAGCTTCATCAGGCTGGCGTCGTCGACCGAGGCCGAGTGGCGGGAGCGGAACAGCGACACGATGATCGCGAGCCCGATGACGACCTCCGCGGCGGCGACGACCATCGTGAAGAAGGCGATGATCTGGCCGTCGAGGTTGCCGTGCATCCGGGAGAACGTGACGAGCGTGAGGTTGCAGGCGTTGAGCATCAGCTCGACGCACATGAACACCACGATCGCGTTCCGCCTGATCAGCACACCGGAGGCGCCGATCGTGAACAACAGGGCCGCGAGGTAGAGGTAGTTGACCGGATTCACTTGGCGACCTCCTCCTCTTCCTCCGCGCGGACGCCGGCCTTGCCGCGGTCACGTCCCAGCCGCTCCACGGAGCGCTGTTCCAGTGCCTTGAGGTCGGCGAGCGACTCGCTGGACACGTCCCGGATCTGTCCGCGTTGCCGCAGGGTCTGCATGACGGTGAGCTCGGACGGGGTTCCGTCCGGGAGCAGTCCCGCGATGTCCACGGCGTTGTGCCGGGCGTAGACACCGGGGGCCGGCAGCGGCGGAAGGTGGCTGCCGCGCACCCGCTCCTGGGAGAGCTCCCGCTGTGTCTTCGCGCGTTCGGTGCGCTCGCGGTGCGTGAGCAGCATCGCGCCGACGGTCGCCGTGATGAGCAGGGCGCCGGTGATCTCGAAGGCGAAGACGTACTTGGTGAAGATGAGGTTGGCCAGGCCCTCGACGTTTCCGCCGTACCGCGCGTTCGCCGCACCGAGGCCGTTGAACGATGTCAGGGAGGCCTGGCCGATACCGGCGATCAGGAGGATCCCGAAGCCGAGTCCACAGGCGGCGGCCAGCCAG
Organism: Streptomyces sp. NPDC057428; assembly: GCF_042803195.1. Taxonomy (NCBI): domain Bacteria; kingdom Bacillati; phylum Actinomycetota; class Actinomycetes; order Kitasatosporales; family Streptomycetaceae; genus Streptomyces; species Streptomyces sp. NPDC057428. The sequence continues at coordinate 47,793 of NZ_JBHVCT010000006.1, read as the reverse complement.
CGCTGGCCCTTGAGGGTCTCCTTCAGGGAGTCCGCGGCCGTGACGCCGACGAGCATGACCACGAAGAGGAACAGCATCATGATGGCGCCGGTGTAGACGACGACCTGGACGATGCCCAGGAAGTAGGCGCCGTTGGCGAGGTAGAACACCGCGAGCACGATCATGGTCCCGGCGAGGGACAGTGCGCTGTGCACCGCCTTCTTCATCAGGACCGTGAAGAGCGCGCCGATGACGGCGACGGTGCCGAGCAGCCAGAACTGGACGGCCTCGCCCGTCGAGGTGGCGGTGGCGGCTGCGGCCAGGGCGGGGCTCATGCGTCCACCTCCTTCTCTCCCTTGGAGACGGCGGTCTGACGCTCCGTGCCGGGTGCGGCCTCGGTCACCAGGCCCCGGTAGTAGTCCTGTTCGTCCATGCCGGGGAAGATCGCGTGCGGGCTGTCGACCATGCCCTCGTCGAGCCCCGCGAGCAGTTCGTCCTTGGTGTAGATGAGGCTCTCGCGGGTGGTGTTGGCGAGCTCGAAGTCGTTGGTCATGGTCAGTGCCCGGGTGGGGCACGCCTCGATGCAGAGTCCGCACAGGATGCAGCGCGCGTAGTTGATCTGGTAGACGCGGCCGTAGCGCTCCCCCGGGGAGTAGCGCTCCTCGTCGGTGTTGTCCGCGCCCTCGACGTAGATCGCGTCCGCGGGGCACGCCCAGGCGCACAACTCGCAGCCGACGCACTTCTCCAGCCCGTCCGGGTGACGGTTGAGCTGGTGCCGGCCGTGGAAGCGCGGCGCCGTCACCTTCGGCGTCTCCGGGTACTGCTCGGTAAGCCGCTTCTTGAACATGGCCTTGAAGGTCACGCCGAAGCCGGCCACAGGATTCTGGAACTTCTCCCCTGAGGGGTCTGACGGGTCAGACACCGTCGGCCTCCCTTCCGTCACTCGAACTTCCGGCACCCGCGTGTTCGTCACTCCGAGTATCCGGTCCACCACTGACAACGAGCTCCCGCTCACGCCGCGGACTGCGGCGCGGCACCGGCGGCAGCGTCTGGCCGGGCAGTGGCGGTACGGGGAATCCGCCCGCCATCGGGTCGAAGGCCGGCTCGGGTCCGGCCTCCTCCTCGGCCTTGGCCCTGCGGTCACGGAAGATGTCCGCCACGAAGGAGACCAGCAGGACGGCGATGACGGCCCCCGCGACGTACAGCAGGATGCTCGAGAACTCGTAACCCTCGTTGTTCAGCGCCCTGACGGTGGCCACCAGCATCAGCCAGACCACCGAGACCGGGATCAGGACCTTCCAGCCGAGCTTCATCAGCTGGTCGTAGCGGACCCGGGGCAGCGTGCCGCGCAGCCAGATGAAGAAGAAGAGGAGCAGCTGCACCTTGACGACGAACCAGAGCATCGGCCACCAGCCGTGGTTCGCGCCCTCCCAGAAGGTGCTGACCGGGTACGGAGCCCGCCAGCCGCCCAGGAAGAGGGTCACGGACACCGCGGAGACGGTGACCATGTTGACGTACTCGGCGAGCATGAACATCGCGAACTTGATCGACGAGTACTCGGTGTTGAAGCCGCCGACCAGGTCGCCCTCGGACTCCGGCATGTCGAACGGAGCGCGGTTGGTCTCCCCGACCATCGTGATGATGTAGATGATGAACGAGACCGGCAGGAGCAGGACGAACCAGCGGTCTTGCTGCGCCGCCACGATCTCGGACGTCGACATGGAGCCCGAGTAGAGGAACACCGAGGCGAACGCGGCGCCCATCGCGATCTCGTAGCTGATCATCTGGGCGCAGGAGCGCAGACCGCCGAGCAGCGGGTACGTCGACCCGGACGACCAGCCGGCCAGCACGATGCCGTAGATGCCGACGGAGGCGACCGCGAGGATGTACAGCATCGCGATCGGCAGGTCGGTCAGCTGCATCGTCGTGCGGTGACCGAAGATCGAGACCTCGTTGCCGGCGGGGCCGAAGGGGATCACGGCGATCGCCATGAACGCCGGCGCCGCGGCGATGACCGGGGCCAGGACGTAGACGACCTTGTCGGCACGCTTGACGACCACGTCCTCCTTCAGCATCAGCTTCATGCCGTCGGCGAGCGACTGGAGCATGCCCCAGGGTCCGTGCCGGTTGGGGCCGATGCGCAGCTGCATCCAGGCGACGACCTTGCGCTCCCACACGATGGAGAAGAGCACGGTCACCATCAGGAACGCGAAGCAGAAGACCGCCTTGACGACGACGAGCCACCAGGGGTCCGTGCCGAACATGGAGAGGTCCTCGGCCGCGAGGACGGCACCCTGGGGCGCCGCGGCGAGTTGGGCGAGGCCGGTCACTCTCCTACCTCCGATGTCACGACGTGGGAACCCGGGGCGGCCGGACCGATCCGGACCAGTCCGCCCGGCAGGGCACCGGTGTCGGCGGGAACGCCCCGGCCGACGGAGTTGAGGGGCACCCACACGACCCGGTCCGGCATCTCGGTGACGGCCAGCGGGAGTTCGGCGGTGCCGGCGGGCCCGGTGACGGCGAGCAGGTCGCCGTCCTTGACCCCGGACTCGGCCGCGGTGGCCGCGGAGAGCCGGGCCACGGCGGCGTGCCGTGTCCCGGCCAGCGCCTCGTCGCCCTCCTGGAGCCGGCCCCGGTCGAGCAGCATCCGGTGGCCCGCGAGGACCGCCTCGCCGTCACCCGGCCTCGGCACCGGACGGGACATCACCCGGGGGTCGTCGGCGTGGGAACCCTGCCATCCGCCGAGGCGGTCGAGCTCGCGGCGGGCCGCCCGCAGGTCCGGCAGACCCAGGTGTACGTCCAGGGCGTCGGCCAGCATGTGCAGCACCCGGGCGTCGGTCGGGCAGAGCGTCCTCGGCATCTGCTCGGGCTTGAGCGCGGCCTCGAACATCCGCGCCCTGCCTTCCCAGTTCAGGAAGGTCCCCGGCTTCTCCGCGACCGCGGCCACGGGCAGCACCACGTCGGCCCGCTCCGTGACCGCGCCGGGCCGCAGCTCCAGCGAGACCAGGAAGCCGACCTCGTCCAGTGCGCGCAGCGCAGCCGCCGGGTCGGGCAGGTCCTCGGGGTCGACGCCGGCGACCAGCAGCGCGGCCAGTCCGCCGCCGGCGGCGGCCTCCACGATCTGACCGGTGTCGCGGCCGTAGCCGGCGGGGAGTTCGGCGACGCCCCACACGGACGCCACCTCCTCCCTGGCCCGCGGGTCCGTCGTGGGTCGGCCACCGGGCAGCAGCGACGGGAGCGCACCCGCCTCGATGGCGCCCCGCTCACCGGCCCGGCGCGGGATCCACACCAGCGCGGCGCCGGTCGCGGCGGCGGTCCGTACTGCGGCACTCAGCGCACCGGGCACCCCGGCGAGCCGCTCGCCCACCACGATCAGGGAGCCCTCACCGCGCAGCGCCTCGGCCGCGCCGGCTCCGTCACCCTCCAGGCCGACCCCGCCCGCGAGGGCGTCCAGCCAGTCGGTCTCCGTGCCGGGCGCGGCGGGCAGCAGCGTGCCGCCCGCCTTCTCCAGGCCGCGGGTGGCGTGCGAGGCGAGGGCGTAGGTCCGCTGCCCGTGCTTGCGGTGGGCCTTGCGCAGCCGGAGGAAGACGCCGGGCGCCTCCTCCTCGGACTCGAATCCGGCCAGCAGGACGGCCTGTGCCTTCTCCAGCGTGGTGTAGGTGACGCCGGTGCCGTCCAGGTCGCGTCCCCGCCCGGCGACGCGCGCGGCCAGGAAGTCGGCCTCCTCGCCGCTGTGGACGCGGGCCCGGAAGTCGATGTCGTTCGTGGCGAGGGCGACCCGCGCGAACTTGCTGTACGCGTAGGCGTCCTCGACGGTCAGCCGGCCGCCGGTGAGTACCCCGGTCCGGCCGCGCGCGGCGGACAGTCCGGCCGCCGCCGCTTCCAGCGCCTCGGGCCAGCTCGCCGGCTCCAGCACACCCCCGGCGTTGCGTACGAGCGGCGTGGTGAGCCGGTCGCGCTGCTGGGCGTAGCGGAAGCCGAAGCGGCCCTTGTCGCAGAGCCACTCCTCGTTCACCTCGGGGTCGTTGGCCGCGAGCCGCCGCATGACCTTGCCGCGCCGGTGGTCGGTCCGGGTCGCGCATCCGCCCGCGCAGTGCTCGCACACCGACGGCGTCGACACGAGGTCGAAGGGCCGGGAGCGGAAGCGGTACGCCGCAGAGGTGAGCGCCCCGACCGGGCAGATCTGGATGGTGTTGCCGGAGAAGTACGACTCGAAGGGGTCGCCCTCGCCGGTACCGACCTGCTGGAGGGCGCCGCGCTCGATCAGCTCGATCATCGGGTCGCCCGCCACCTGGTTGGAGAACCGGGTGCAGCGCGCGCAGAGCACGCACCGCTCACGGTCCAGCAGCACCTGGGTGGAGATGGGGACGGGCTTCTCGAACGTGCGCTTCTTCCCGTCGAAGCGGGAGTCGGCGCCGCCGTGCGACATCGCCTGGTTCTGCAGGGGGCACTCGCCGCCCTTGTCGCAGACCGGGCAGTCCAGCGGGTGGTTGATGAGCAGGAGCTCCATCACCCCCTTCTGTGCCTTCTCCGCGACCGGCGAGGTGATCTGTGACTTCACGACCATGCCGTCGGTGCACGTGATGGTGCAGGAGGCCATCGGCTTGCGCTGGCCCTCGACCTCGACGATGCACTGCCGGCAGGCGCCGGCCGGGTCGAGGAGGGGGTGGTCGCAGAAGCGCGGGATCTCGATGCCGAGCTGTTCGGCGGCGCGGATGACGAGGGTGCCCTTCGGCACGCTGATCTCGATGCCGTCGATCGTGAGCGTGACCAGGTCCTCGGGCGGGATGGCCGCCTCGCCGCCCCCGGAGGGCGCACTCGTGGTGACTGTCATGCGTTCACCCCCCGGTGAGCGTTCTTGTCGTCTCTGTCGTCGGCCCAGAGGGTCGACCTGGCGGGATCGAAGGGGCAGCCCTTGCCGGTGATGTGCTGCTCGTACTCCTCGCGGAAGTACTTCAGTGAGGAGAAGATCGGCGAGGCCGCGCCGTCGCCGAGGGCGCAGAAGGACTTGCCGTTGATGTTGTCGGCGATGTCGTTCAGCTTGTCGAGGTCGGCCATCTCGCCCTTGCCGGCCTCGATGTCGCGGAGCAGCTGGACGAGCCAGTAGGTGCCCTCGCGGCACGGCGTGCACTTGCCGCAGGACTCGTGGGCGTAGAACTCGGTCCAGCGGGTGACGGCGCGCACCACGCAGGTGGTCTCGTCGAAGCACTGCAGCGCCTTGGTCCCGAGCATGGATCCGGCGGCGCCGACGCCCTCGTAGTCGAGCGGGACGTCGAGGTGCTCCTCGGTGAACATCGGGGTGGAGGAGCCGCCGGGTGTCCAGAACTTCAGGCGGTGCCCGGCCCGCATGCCGCCGCTCATGTCGAGCAGCTGGCGCAGGGTGATACCGAGCGGGGCCTCGTACTGGCCGGGGCTGGTGACGTGCCCGCTGAGCGAATAGAGCGTGAAGCCAGGGGACTTCTCGCTGCCCATGGACTTGAACCAGTCCTTGCCCCTGTTCAGGATCGCGGGGACCGAGGCGATGGACTCGACGTTGTTCACCACGGTGGGGCAGGCGTACAGACCGGCGACCGCGGGGAAGGGCGGGCGCAGCCGGGGCTGGCCGCGCCGTCCTTCCAGCGAGTCGAGCAGGGCGGTCTCCTCACCGCAGATGTACGCACCCGCGCCCGCGTGCACCGTGAGTTCCAGGTCGAGCCCGGAGCCCAGGACGTTCTTGCCGAGGTAGCCCGCCTCGTAGGCCTCGCGTACGGCCTCGTGCAACCGCCGCAGTACGGGCACGACCTCGCCGCGCAGGTAGATGAAGGCGTGCGAGGAGCGGATCGCGTAGCACGCGATCACAATGCCCTCGATGAGGCTGTGCGGGTTGGCGAAGAGGAGCGGGATGTCCTTGCAGGTCCCCGGCTCCGACTCGTCGGCGTTGACGACGAGGTAGTGCGGCTTGCCGTCGCCCTGGGGGATGAACTGCCACTTCATGCCGGTGGGGAACCCCGCGCCTCCGCGCCCGCGCAGACCGGAGTCCTTGACGTACGCGATGAGGTCGTCGGGCGCCATGGCCAGGGCCTTGCGCAGTCCCTCGTACCCGTCGTGGCGGCGGTAGGTCTCCAGGGTCCAGGACTCCGGCTCGTCCCAGAAGGAGGAGAGGACGGGGGCCAGGAGTTTCTCCGGGCTCGTCCCGTTCTTGTCGATCTCGGCTGCCAAGGTCATCACTCCCCCTCCTCGGCGGTGGGCCCGGCCGGGTGCTCCGGGTCGGAGGCCGAGGTCTGCTGCGGTGCGTCATGCGAGCTGAGGTGCTCGGTCGGCGAGGGGTCGTGGGGTGCGGAGTCCTGCGGGGCCTCGCCCCTCGGCCCGACCACACGTGTCTGCGGGCCGGCCTCTCCCCTGGCGAGCTTCAGTCCCACCAGGGAGGCCGCGCCCGCGCCGCCGCTCGCCTCGACCGCGCCGGGGCGCTGGTCGGGGAAGCCGGCCAGGATGCGTGCCGTCTCCTTGTAGCTGCACAGCGGGGCGCCACGGGTGGGCTCCACAGTGCGGCCGGCGATCAGGTCGTCGACGAGTTGTGTGGCGCTCTCCGGCGTCTGGTTGTCGAAGAACTCCCAGTTGACCATCACCACGGGGGCGAAGTCGCAGGCCGCGTTGCACTCGATGTGTTCGAGGGTGACCTTGCCGTCGTCGGTCGTCATGCCGGCGTCGTCGTTGCCGACGCCCAGGTGGTCCTTGAGGCGGTCGAAGATGGCGTCGCCGCCCATGACCGCGCACAGGGTGTTGGTGCAGACCCCGACCTGGTAGTCGCCGCCCGGACGGCGGCGGTACATCGAGTAGAAGGTGGCGACCGCCGTGACCTCCGCGGTGGTGAGGCCGAGCTGGTCGGCGCAGAACGCCATGCCCGTGCGGGAGACGTACCCCTCCTCGGACTGCACCAGGTGCAGCAGTGGGAGCAGCGCGGAACGGCTGCCGGGGTAGCGGGCGATCACCTCCTTCGCGTCCGCTTCCAGCCGGGCGAGTACCTCGGCCGGGTAGGCGGGGGCGGGGAGCTGCGGCATCCCCAGGCTGACTTCTTGGTTGGATGCGGTCACCGGTCGACGCCTCCCATCACGGGGTCGATGGACGCGACGGCGACGATGACGTCGGCGACCTGGCCGCCCTCGCACATCGCTGCCATGGCCTGCAGGTTGGTGAAGGACGGGTCCCGGAAGTGGACCCGGAAGGGACGCGTGCCGCCGTCCGAGACGACGTGCACGCCGAGTTCGCCCTTGGGGGACTCGACGGCGGTGTACGCCTGCCCGGCCGGGACCCGGAAGCCCTCGGTCACCAGCTTGAAGTGGTGGATCAGGGCCTCCATGGAGGTGCCCATGATCTTCTTGATGTGGTCGAGCGAGTTGCCGAGTCCGTCGGGCCCGAGCGCGAGCTGTGCGGGCCAGGCGATCTTCTTGTCGGCGACCATGACAGGGCCCGGCTCCAGCCGGTCCAGGCACTGCTCGACGATCCTGAGCGACTGCCGCATCTCCTCGAGCCGGATGAGGAACCGGCCGTAGGAGTCGCAGGTGTCCGCGGTCGGCACGTCGAAGTCGTAGGTCTCGTATCCGCAGTACGGATCGGTCTTGCGCAGGTCGTGCGGGAGTCCGGCGGACCGGAGGATCGGGCCGGTGGCGCCGAGCGCCATGCAGCCGGTCAGGTCGAGGTATCCGACGTCCTGCATACGGGCCTTGAAGATCGGGTTGCCGGTCGCGAGCTTGTCGTACTCCGGCAGGTTCTTCTTCATGGTCTTGATGAACTCGCGGAGCCGGTCGATCGCGCCCATGGGAAGGTCCTGGGCGAGGCCGCCGGGCCGGATGAACGCGTGGTTCATCCGCAGGCCGGTGATCAGCTCGAAGAGATCGAGAACGAGTTCACGATCGCGGAAGCCGTAGATCATGATCGTCGTGGCGCCGAGCTCCATGCCGCCGGTGGCGATGCACACCAGGTGCGAGGAGATCCGGTTGAGCTCCATCAGGAGCACCCGCAGGACGGTGGCCCGGTCGGGGATCTGGTCCTCGATGCCGAGGAGCTTCTCCACGCCGAGGCAGTACGCCGCCTCGTTGAAGAACGGCGTCAGGTAGTCCATGCGGGTCACGAAGGTCGTGCCCTGCGTCCAGTTCCGGAACTCGAGGTTCTTCTCGATGCCGGTGTGGAGGTAGCCGATGCCGCAGCGGGCCTCGGTGACGGTCTCGCCGTCGATCTCCAGGATCAGCCGCAGCACTCCGTGCGTGGAGGGGTGCTGGGGACCCATGTTCACGATGATGCGTTCGTCGTCCGACTTCGCCGCGGACTCGACGACCTCGTCCCAGTCGCCGCCGGTGACTGTATATACAGTCCCCTCGGTCGTGGCTCGGGCGTCGGAGAGCGGAGTCCCGGACACGCCGGGCGTCGCGTGGGAATGGGGAGTGGTCATCAGCTGTACGACCTCCGCTGGTCCGGAGCCGGGATCTGGGCGCCCTTGTACTCGACGGCGATGCCGCCGAGCGGGTAGTCCTTGCGCTGCGGGAAGCCCTGCCAGTCGTCCGGCATCATGATCCGGGTCAGGGCGGGGTGCCCGTCGAAGATCAGGCCGAAGAAGTCGTAGGTCTCGCGCTCGTGCCAGTCGTTGGTCGGGTAGACCTCGACGAGCGAGGGGATGTGCGGGTCGCTGTCCGGGGCGGACACCTCCAGGCGGATCAGCCGCCCGTGGGTGAGTGAACGCAGGTGGTACACCGCGTGCAGCTCGCGTCCCTTGTCCCCGAGGTAGTGGACGCCGCTGACACCCGTGCAGAGCTCGAAGCGCAGGGCGGGGTCGTCGCGCAGGGTGCGGGCGACCCGGACCAGGTGCTCGCGCTCGACGTGGAAGGTGAGTTCACCCCGGTCGACGACCGTCTTCCCGATCGCCTCGGAGGGGAGCAGGTCCTGTTCCTCCAGCGCGCCTTCCAGCTCGTCGGCGACCTCGTCGAACCAGCCGCCGTACGGCCGTGACGTGGCGCCCGGCAGGGTCACCGTGCGGACGAGACCTCCGTAGCCGGAGGTGTCGCCGCCGTTGCCGGCACCGAACATGCCCTTGCGTACGCCGATGACCTCACCGGAATCGTCGCGCGGCGTGGGCAGTCCCGCGTCGTTCTTCTCGTCGCTCACCGCAGCAGCCCCTTCATCTCGATCAGGGGGAGTGCCTTGAGCGCCGCTTCCTCCGCCTCGCGGGCGGCCTCCTCCGCGTTGACCCCGAGCTTGGAGCCCTGGATCTTCTGGTGGAGCTTGAGGATGGCGTCGATCAGCATCTCGGGACGCGGCGGGCATCCCGGCAGATAGATGTCGACCGGGACAATATGATCAACACCCTGAACAATGGCGTAATTATTGAACATTCCACCCGATGACGCACAAACCCCCATGGAGATGACCCACTTGGGGCTCGGCATCTGGTCGTAGACCTGCCGCAGGACGGGCGCCATCTTCTGGCTGACACGTCCGGCGACGATCATCAGATCCGCCTGCCGCGGTGATCCGCGGAAGACCTCCATCCCGAATCGGGCCAGGTCGTACCGCCCCGCACCGGTCGTCATCATCTCGATGGCGCAGCAGGCGAGGCCGAAGGTGGCCGGGAAGACGGATGACTTCCGTACCCAGCCGGCGGCCTGTTCGACAGTGGTCAGCACGAAGCCGCTGGGCAGCTTCTCTTCGAGTCCCATGGTGTGCCCCTCAGCCCCTCAGTCCCATTCCAGGCCGCCCCGGCGCCACACATACGCGTAGGCGACGAAGACGGTGAGCACGAAGAGCAGCATCTCCACGAGCCCGAAGATCCCCAGGGCGTCGAAGCTGACCGCCCAGGGATAGAGGAAGACGATCTCGATGTCGAAGACGATGAACAGCATCGCCGTCAGGTAGTACTTGATGGGGAAGCGGCCGCCTCCAGCCGGAGTCGGGGTGGGTTCGATGCCGCACTCGTACGCTTCGAGCTTTGCCCGGTTGTACCGCTTGGGGCCGATAAGCGTGGCCATGACCACGGAGAAGATCGCAAACCCTGCCCCGAGGGCGCCGAGCACGAGGATGGGCGCGTAGGCATTCACGCTCCTCGCTCCTTCCAGTCGTCCTTGACCGTTGGACCGCATCGGGCGACCGGCTCGCCACCTCATCAAGATCGTGCACATGTGAGGCAGTTCACAAGCCCGACTGCCCCGCATCCTATGCCTGCCGTCCTGTGATCTGCGACACGGGGTGCACCACCGTCTTTGTGATCTCCACCACCTGACGAACGATCATGAAGTCGGATGACCGGTGATCTTCGTACGCGAAGCGGCCGAGCGGTTACGAGACGTGACATCTCGCGGCGTTACCGCTGGTCAAGGGCGCGCGGCACTACCAATCGGCGTGCCGTACAGGCAAATTGGCGGTGGGCATCGAGGTGGTGATATAGGAATCCGTCGCAGAACGGGGCCACCCGCACGAGGGGTCGGCGGTACCGATGTGGACATTGCGCGCGCATTCACGATCTTCCGGACGGTGGTCACGGGCACCCGCGAGGCACAGTGCGATCACCCGGCGCGGCTCACCCGGCCCAGGACCGCGCCCGCGGTCGACCTCACGGCGGAGATCGCCACGGTCGACGGGAGGAACTCCCGACGCGCGGGAGCATAAGGGGACATGACTCACCAATAGGTCACGTGGGAGCCGGGCCGCGGCCGGGCCGCCCCTCTACGCGCCACGTGGCCACGCGGTTGCCTCTCACGGGAGAGTCATGCTGTGACCTGCATCACTTCATTCAAGCTCCAACAAAAGCGGGCTTGGCCATCCGTGTGAACGGATGGTAAGTGACGGGCAATTCGGACGTATTGAAAGAACACCGTGATCACAGCACTGATCGAACGTGCCCGTTTTGCCCGTTAGGGCGTCAATAAGGGCCGTCAATAAGCGGATTCACAGATTCCGAACGTAACTGTGTCGCAACACACGTTTCTTGATGGGACCCCTACAGCCCTGATAGCGCTAGTACCCATGTCCCACACCGCTCACATACCCAGCCACCGTAAGCCCCGCCAGCGCGCCTCGAAGACGGCACTGCGGGCAGGAGTTGCCGGTGGCGTCCTCAGCACCATCGCGGTCGCGGGTGCCGCCGGTCCGGCCCAGGCCGAGCCGGTGACCCAGACCATCGAGATGCCCACCATCACCGCCGGGCTCTCCACCTCCGTCGCCGCGTCCGCGCAGGCGACCCAGGCGATCGCTCTCGACCTCGAGACGCAGGCCGCCGAGGACGCCGCAGCGGCAGCAGCCGCCAAGACAGCGACCAAGGCCAAGGCGGAGGCCGTCCGCAAGGCCGAGGCCGAGAAGAAGGCCAAGGCTGCCGCCAAGGCCAAGGCGGAGGCCGCCGAGCGCGCCTCCCGCAGCGCCGAGCGCACCACGCTCAGCGCGTCCACGGGGTCGCCCTCCTCCTCTTCCTCCTCCCGTGTCTCCTCCTCCAGCGCCACCGGGTCCGCCGCGTCCGTCGTCGCGTTCGCGCAGGCCCAGGTCGGCGACGCATACGTCTCGGGCGGCACAGGCCCCAACTCGTGGGACTGCTCGGGTCTGGTCCAGGCCGCCTTCCGTACGGTGGGCGTGGACCTGCCGCGCGTCTCCCAGGACCAGTCGACGGCCGGCACCCAGGTCTCGCTCGACAACCTGCAGCCCGGCGACATCCTGTACTGGGGCGGCGCGGGCAGCGCCTACCACGTCGGGATCTACGTGGGCGGCGGCCAGTTCGTCGGCGCGCAGAACTCCAGCACGGGCGTCGTGCAGAAGTCGCTGGACTACGACCCTCCGTCGGGCGCGGTCCGCGTTCTCTGATTCACAAGCTCCGAGCACGACCGCGGGCCGTCACTCCCCCAGCAGGAGTGACGGCCCGTCATCGTGTCGCGTGCCGGGAGTCCGAGAAGGCCGCCTCGTCAACGGGCCGCCGCTGGACCGGTACCCTCCCGACCGCTGCCACGGCCCGCTCGCCGCGCAGGTGGAGTACACACGCCCCGCAGGCGAGCGCGGCCAGGACGAATCCGTACGGGGGTGTCGACCCCGAAGGCTGCGTCTCGTAGACCAGCGCGGCCGACAGCACGGTCACGGCGTCCAGCGCCCTGCCCCGCGACGCGGTTGCGGCGATCACGGCCGTGGCCCACAGCAGGTACCAGGGCTGGACCATCGGCGAGAGGGCGACCAGCGCCAGCAGCGCGGGGCCCAGCGCGCGGACGGGTTCGGTCCGTCCCGTCGCGGCGTGCCACGCGAGGCGGCCGATGAGCACCAGGGCCACCAGCAGGGCCAGCCTCTGCACCGCGGACCTCACCGGGTCCGGGTCGGTTCCCGCCATGAACCGCAGGAGTTCGCCCAGACCGAGGCCCAGGTCGCTGCTGAGCGACAGCGCGGTGTGGATGCGTCCCGCGACGCCCTGGGTCCCGAGCCAGCCGAAACCGGTACCGCAGACGATCGTGGCGCCGACGGCCACCGCCGCGGCGACCAGGCCGGGCGCCAGCAGCCCCTTCGCCACCCGTCGCGCGGTCGAACCGCTCGCGGCCCTGCCCACCACGACGCCGACGAACAGCAGCGCCACCGCCGCCGGGGACTTGACCATCACGGCGAGCCCGACGAGCGCCGAGCCGGTGATCCACCTCCCGCGCAGGGCGAGCAGCGCACCGGCCAGCATGAGCCCGGTCATCAGCCCGTCGTTGTGGACACCGCCGACCACGTGGATCAGCAGCAGCGGGTTCAGCGCCCCGAGCCACAACGCGGCGCTCTCGCTGCGGCCGTGCTCCCGGGCGAGGTTCCGCAGGGCCCACACGATCAGCACCAGGGCGGCCAGGGCTATGAGGCGCATCCCCAGCACGGCGGGGACGATTCGGCCACCGGTCGCCCCGGCCACGCCGCGCGCGAGGATCAGGAAGAACGGCCCGTACGGCGCCGGGGTGTCGGTCCAGTGCCCGCCGACGCTCGCCGCGGCGTCCCCGCCCGGTCCTTCGGGGTCCAGGACGGACGGCCCCGCGCTGTAGACGTCGTGGCCCTCCATGACCATGACGCCCTGCGATATGTAGCTGTAGACATCCGCGCTGTAGAGCGGCGGCGCGAGTACGAGCGGCGCCGCCCACCACATGAGGGTGGCGAGGGTGTGACGTACGCAGGCGCCGGTTCGCCCGTACAGCCACCAGGCCACGACGAGTAGCGTCAGCCCGCCGTACGCCGCCGCGTGACCCGCCGCCGTCAGGGCGGTCCCGCGGGGCACCCAGAGCCCCCACGGGTCGTGGGCCGGCAGTGTGCCGACGGCCCAGCCGCCCAGGGCGGCAGCCGCCGATCCCGCCGCGCCCAGCCGACGGCAGCCGTCGGCGCTCAGTGCCCCCATTGCCCGCATGGGGCGAGAACCTACCGCAGCACACACCCCCGGGAGCAGGGCCCGGGTCACCCGGGCCCGTGCGCTCAGGCCTTCGGGGCCACCTTGGAGAGGCCGTTGATGATGCGGTCCATGGCGTCGCCGCCCGTGGGGTCGGTGAGGTTGGCGAGCATCTTCAGCGTGAACTTCATCAGGACCGGGTGGGTCAGACCGCGCTGGGTCGCGATCTTCATGACCTTCGGGTTCCCGATCATCTTCACGAAGGCGCGGCCCAGCGTGTAGTAACCGCCGTAGGTGTCCTTCAGGACCTTCGGGTAGTGCTGCAGGGCCAGTTCCCGCTGTGCCGGGGTCGCGCGGGCGTGCGCCTGGACGATGACGTCCGCGGCGAGCTGGCCCGACTCCATGGCGTAGGCGATGCCCTCGCCGTTGAACGGGTTGACCAGGCCGCCCGCGTCACCGACGAGCAGCAGGCCCTTGGTGTAGTGCGGCTGGCGGTTGAATGCCATCGGGAGGGCGGCGCCACGGATCGGCGTCGTCATGTTCTCCGGGGTGTAGCCCCAGTCCTCGGGCATGGAAGCGCACCAGGCCTTGAGTACCTCGCGCCAGTCGAGCTCCCTGAAGGCCGACGAGGAGTTCAGGATGCCCAGGCCGACGTTGGACGTGCCGTCACCCATGCCGAAGATCCAGCCGTAGCCGGGCAGCAGCCGGTCCTCGGCGCCGCGGCGGTCCCACAGCTCCAGCCAGGACTCCAGGTAGTCGTCGTCGTGGCGGGGCGAGGTGAAGTACGTGCGGACCGCGACGCCCATCGGGCGGTCCTCGCGGCGGTGCAGCCCCATGTTGAGGGAGAGCCGGGTGGAGTTGCCGTCGGCGGCGACGACGAGCGGCGCGTGGAAGGTGACCGGGGTCTTCTCCTCGCCGAGCTTCGCGTGGACACCGGTGATGCGCCCGGTGCGCTCGTCCTTGATCGGTTCCCCGACGTTGCAGCGCTCGTGCAGCCGGGCTCCCGCCTTCTGTGCCTGCCGGGCCAGCTGCTCGTCGAAGTCGTCGCGCTTGCGCACCAGACCGTAGTCCGGGTACGAGGCGAGGTCCGGCCAGTCCAGCTGGAGGCGGACGCCGCCGCCGATGATGCGCAGACCCTTGTTACGCAGCCAGCCGGCCTCTTCGGAGATGTCGATGCCCATGGAGACGAGCTGCTTGGTGGCGCGCGGGGTGAGACCGTCGCCGCAGACCTTCTCACGCGGGAAGGCCGTCTTCTCCAGGAGGAGGACGTCGAGACCGGCCTTGGCGAGGTAGTACGCGGTCGTGGAGCCGGCTGGGCCCGCTCCGACGACGATCACGTCCGCGCTGTGGTCGGAGAGGGGCTCGGTCACGGTCGGATCTCCCGAAGACTCGAATTCGCGTGCCGCGCGGCACATGTCGCGTGCAGTCTATGGGTGGCTGCTGATCAACCTCCCGAAGGGCTCCCCGATGCCTCACGTGACAGACCCGACGCCGTCCGTACATCTGCGTGTCCCCACCGACGAGGACGCCCTGGCCTGGTACCGGGTGTTCGACGACCGGGAGGTGATGGAATTCCACGGCGGCCGCCGGGCGGAGTACTCCGTGTACGAGGAGTTGACCGCCCGCCAGCGCAGGCACGACGCCGAGCTCGGTCACTGCCTGTGGACGGTGCTGGACGACTCCGGCGCGGTGCTCGGCTTCACGGGCGCCCAGCCGTGGCCGCACGAGTCGTTCGGCCCGGTGGGCGAGGTGGAGATCGGCTGGCGGCTGGGCCGGGCCTCGTGGGGGCACGGTTACGCGACGGCCGCCGCGCGCACCACGCTGGAGCGCGTGAGGGCACTGGGGGTGCGGGAGGTGGTGGCGATGATCAACGCCAGGAACGCCCGCTCGGTGGCGGTGGCCGTACGTCTCGGTATGCGGCGGGCCGAGACGTACACCACGCCGGTGACCCAGCAGGAGGCGTACTGCTTCCGGCTGGACCTCTGAGGCCCACCGGACCAGGGGCCGCCCCGCCGGCTCTCAGTCGCGCACACCCCGGTGCAGCGCCACGACTCCGCCGGTGAGGTTGCGCCAGGCGACGTCCGACCAGCCGGCTTTCTGCAGCAGCGCGGCGAGGCCGGCCTGGTCGGGCCAGGCGCGGATCGACTCGGCGAGGTAGACGTAGGCGTCGGGGTTGGACGACACGGCCCGGGCGACCGGCGGCAGCGCGCGCATCAGGTACTCGGTGTAGACGGTCCTGAAGGGCGCCCAGGTCGGCTGCGAGAACTCGCAGATCACCACCCGGCCGCCGCGCTTGGTGACGCGGTACAGCTCGCCGAGTGCGGCGGCGGTGTCCTGGATGTTGCGCAGCCCGAAGGAGATGGTGACCGCGTCGAAGGTCTCGTCCTTGAACGGGAGCTTCGTGCCGTCGCCCGCGGTGAACGGCATCCACGGGTGGCGCTCCTTGCCCACCCGGAGCATGCCGATCGAGAAGTCGCACGGCACCACATAGGCGCCGGCCTGCGCGAAGGGCTGAGAGGAGGTGGCCGTCCCGGCCGCCAGGTCGAGGATCTTCTGGGCCGGGCGGGCGTCGACGGCCCGGGCGACCTCCTTGCGCCAGAGCCGTGCCTGTCCGAGCGACAGCACGTCGTTGGTGAGGTCGTAGTTCGCCGCCACGTCGTCGAACATCGAGGCGACTTCGTGCGGCTGCTTGTCCAGGGATGCTCGGGTCACCCTCCCATTCAAGCAGCCGCGCCCCCCGGGTCCTGCGGCGGCGTGTGCACGGCACCCAGCCTTTCCGGTCCGCAGGCACTCGTCACGGGTGAACCCCGGCCGGCACCGTCGGACCGGATGCCCAGGCAGGGCGCTCCGGCGGGGCGCTCCGGCTTCGGCACACACCAAGATCACGGATACTCACGGGACCATGGAGAGCAACGACACCCGCCGCATACGAACCGCCGCCCCACCCCGCCGCCGGGACTTATCCGCAGCCGGCGGCCGCGCCCCCCGCCGTCGGCCGGGACAGCGCGTCCGCAGACGACGAAGATGCGCGGCCGCGCTGTTCCTCGCGCTCCTGGCCGGCGCGGCCTACCTCTGCGCGGAACCGCCGTGGCGGGGCGGCGAACCGGCCGTCGCCGCCGGCTCCGGGGCCGCAGCGCCCACGCCCACCGGGGCGGACCGTCCGGCCCCCGTCCGGATCAGCCCGGATGCCTCACCGGCCGCCTCCCCGCCGGCCCCCTCGAAGGTCCCGAAGTCGGGCCCCGGCACCTTCACCGTCGCCCGCGAGGGCGTCTCGGCCACGGGCCGGGGGAGCCGTTACCGCGTCGAGGTGGAGGACGGCAGCGGGGTCGACCCGGACGAGGCCGCCGCGGACGTCGCGGAGATACTCACCCACCCGCGCGGCTGGAACAAGGGCGGTACCCACGCGTTCCGCCAGGTCGCCGACGGCTCGGCCGGGCTGGTGATCCGCATCGGCACCCCCGCGACGACGGACCGCTTGTGCGGCCGGTACGGCCTGAACACCGGCGGTGAGCTCAACTGCCGGGGCGCGAAGGACGTCATGGTCAACCTGCGCCGCTGGCAGCTGGGTTCGCCCGAGTTCGACGGCACGCCGGCGGAGTACCGCGCCCTGATCATCAACCACGAGGTCGGCCACTGGCTGGGCCACGGCCACGAGACCTGTCCCGGCCCGGGAAGACCCGCCCCCGCGATGATGCAGCAGATAAAGGGCCTGAAGGGATGCGTGTCCAACGCCTGGCCCTACGACGACAAGGGGCGCTACCTGGGCGGGCCGTCGGCGCCGTGAGGCCCTGCCCCGGTCCCGCCTCCCGGCATCCTTCAGGGACATGTCCGGGCGGCGCGGCGCTCACGCGCCCGGTGGGCCTCACCGCCGCCGGTACACCAGCCGTCCGCCGAGCACCGTGGCCACGCAGGACGCGCCGCCCGCGGCGCGCAGCTCCGCCTCGTCCCGGACGTCGAAGACCGCGAGGTCGGCGCGGCCTCCCGCCGCGAGCGGTCCGTGCGCCGATCCCGCCAGGCTCCGGCCTCGTGCGAACGGGTCCAGGGACGGCTCACCGGCGGCCTCACCGGCGGCCGGGAGCGTCGTCAGGCCGGCACGGCCGGCGGCGGTGCGGACGGCGGGCTCGCCGAGGACCCCGGCGACATGCGTGGTGCCGTGCCGGAGCATGCGCTGCAGCCCCCGCCGCACGCTGCCGGCCCGGCGCGGCTCGTCCATCCGCTCGGCCAGCCGGTCGAACTCCGCGCCGGTCAGCGGCCGCTCGCCGAGCTCGTCGGCCTCGCGCGGGTCGGGGTGGTAGCAGCGGGTCAGTAGCGGGAGCCCGTCCCACTGGACCAGGCCGGGTGTGAGGACACCGGGCCACTGCCGGACCCGGGCCGCCGGGTGGGCGGCCAGGACCTCGTCGTACGGGCCGAAGGCCGTGATCAGATCGCCGTCCACGGCGACCGCGCCCCCCGGGACGCCTGCCGCGCCGACCGGAAGGACCAGTGGCGCGACGTGAACGGTCAGCACAGGCAGGTCAGTTGGCGTTGAGGAGCTTCAGCTCCGGGTGCGCGGTGCCGCCCGCGATCGCGGTGGACGAGATGTGCGAGACGACGCGTGCGTCGACGGGGTCGTTCGCCGGGTCGTCGTGGACGACCAGGTGCTCGTACGTCGTGGCGCGCTGGGCCGGTACGCGGCCCGCCTTGCGGATCAGGTCGATGATCTCGAGCCGGTTCGAGCGGTGCTTGGCGCCCGCCGAGGAGACGACGTTCTCCTCCAGCATGATCGAGCCGAGGTCGTCGGCGCCGTAGTGCAGCGACAGCTGGCCGACCTCCTTGCCGGTGGTCAGCCAGGAGCCCTGGATGTGGGCGACGTTGTCGAGGAAGAGCCGGGCGATGGCGATCATGCGCAGGTACTCGAAGAGCGTGGCCTGCGTCTGCCCCTTCAGCTTGTTGTTCTCCGGCTGGTAGGTGTACGGGATGAAGGCGCGGAAGCCGCCGGTACGGTCCTGGACGTCGCGGATCATCCGAAGGTGCTCGATGCGCTCGGCGTTGGTCTCGCCGGTGCCCATCAGCATCGTGGAGGTGGACTCGACGCCGAGGCCGTGCGCGATCTCCATGATCTCCAGCCAACGCTCTCCGGACTCCTTGAGCGGGGCGATCGCCGTACGCGGCCGGGCGGGCAGCAGTTCGGCTCCGGCTCCCGCGAAGGAGTCGAGACCGGCGGCGTGGATCCGGCTGATGGCCTCCTCGGCGGAGACGCCGGAGATCCGGGCCATGTGGTCGATCTCGGAGGCACCCAGCGAGTGGATCACCAGCTGCGGGAACGCCTTCTTGATCGCGGAGAAGTGCTCCTCGTAGTACTCGACGCCGTAGTCAGGGTGGTGGCCGCCCTGGAACATGATCTGCGTGCCGCCGAGCTCGACGGTCTCCGCGCAGCGGCGCAGGATGTCGTCGAGACCGCGGGACCAGCCCTTCGCGGTGTCCTTGGGGGGAGCGTAGAACGCGCAGAACTTGCAGGCCGTGACACACACGTTCGTGTAGTTGATGTTGCGCTCGATGATGTACGTCGCGATGTGCTCCGTACCGGCGTAACGACGGCGCCGGACGGCGTCGGCCGCGGCTCCCAGGGCGTGCAGCGGTGCCGACCTGTAGAGGTCGAGCGCCTCCTCGGGAGTGATCCGCCCGCCTTCGGCGGCGCGGTCGAGGACGGGCTGAAGGTCGGCCTTCTCGGTCACCGGGCTGTCACCTTTCGGCGGTTCTTCTGCGGATCCACGGACCGATCCAGCGTACGCCAGCCCTTGCCCGCCTCAGCCGCGGGACCTGGTGAGCGTGCCCTTCGGTGTGCCCGCCGCCTCCTCGTGGGAGACGTAGCCCAGGGCACCGGCGGAGGTGAGGGTGAAGTCCAGGTCGGCCTCGCCGCCGGTGCACAGGGAGCCGGTGGCGGAGCCGGGGTCGGTGCGTTCCCGGATTCTGAGCTGGGTGGCGGTGCGTTCCCGGATTCTGAGCTGGGTGGCGGTGCCGGAGACCAGGGTGCCGATGCCCTTGCAGACGATGCTGCTCCCGAGCAGGTCGAGCTCGTAGGACAGCTGGACCACGTCCTGGCCCTTCCTCCCCTCGCTGAAGACGGCCGTGAGCGTGCCGTGCGGGGACTCGTTGCGCTCGGTCGTGGGCCCCACCCAGGTGCCGGCGAAGGCCTTGGGGAGCGCGCTCACCGGGGCGGTGGCGGCCGGGGTCTCCTGCGAGGCGTCCGGCGGCTTCCGCGACGCGGTACTCGACGGGGGTTGGGCGGCCCCGTCGTTGCTGCCGTCCTTGTCCCTGCCGGTGAACAGGTCTCCGAGCGTCGCCGCGCCGACGGTCACCACCGCGAGGGCGCCCGCGACGGCGAGCGCGACGGTGCAGCTGACCCGCCGTCCCGCGCGGCGGCCGGACTGCGGACCGGTGCCCATGGTGACGGCGACACGGGCGCCGGACCCGTGCCTGCCCTTCGTGTCACCGCCGGCCGGGGGCTCTGCCGGAGGAACCGGCAGCGGCGGGCCGAACACGCCGAGCGCGGCGCTCCCGAGCGACGCGTTGCTGAAGGGCACCGGGCCCGACCGCACCCGGCTCGTCCTGCGGTTCCAGGTCCAGCAGCGCCACCGCCGACCGGCTCACCTCGCGCACCAGCGGGTCCGGCAGCCAGCCCGGGGCGACCAGCGCGGCGGCCCCGCCCGGCGCGAGCGTGCGGGCGAGGTCGGCGGGGGCGGGCCGGCCTGCGGGGTCCTTCGCGAGGCACCCGGCGATCACCTCCCGCAGTTCGCCCTCCAGGTCTCCGAGTTCGGGCTCCTCGTGCACCACCTTGTAGAGGAGTACGGCGGACGAGTCCCCTGCGAAGGGGGCGTTGCCCGTCGCCGCGTAGGCGAGGACGGCGCCGAGCGAGAAGACGTCGGCCGCCCCCGATATCTCCAGCCCCCGGATCTGTTCCGGAGCCATGTAGCCCGGTGACCCGACGGAGACCCACACCGAAAGGCGCGAATACGTCGTTCGTCCACGCCGATCGGGGTTCGCCGGGGGATACCGGAAGGCATTCCCGGGGCCGTCCGCTATTCGCCGCACAGGCGTGGGGAAGGGGACTCCCCGACAGCCTCCGGGCATTCACACCCTTTCACGGGGACGGAAATGCCGGAGGCTTGCGGCGGGGCCGGCGGAGTCCCGCACGGTGGTAAGCGGAACTTCTCCGCGGGGCCGGCGGAACCTCGCTCCGGGAGAAAGGGAGGGCCGCACGGGGAAGGCCCGGGAAGGTACGGGATTCATCTTCTTTTCCCCCTACCATTCCCGTACGCCTTCCACCGGCCGAGCGGCGTCAGCGCCCGAGCAGCTCGACCTTGACGTCCGCGGGGAAGCCCGTCGTCGGACCGGTGCGCCGCGCGAACTCACGCACGCCCGCCAGCTGGTCCGGGCCGAAGCGGAAGTCCAGGGTGGTGAAGTAGCGCTCCAGCACCTCGGCGTCGAAGGACTCCCAGCGCGCGGCCTGCTCGGCCACCTTCGTGACTTCCTCGAGGGAGAGGTCGCGTGAGGCCAGGAACGCCTCGTGGACCTTCTCCACGTAGTCGGGATGCGAGGCCAGATAGTCCTTGCGGGCGGCCCAGACGGCGAAGACGAACGGCAGCCCCGTCCACTCCTTCCACATCTCGCCCAGGTCATGGACCTGCAGTCCGAGCCGGGGGGCGTCGTGGAGGTTGGCGCGCAGCGCGGCGTCGCCGATCAGGACGGCCGCGTCGGCCTCCTGCATCATCACGCCGAGGTCCGGGGGGCAGGTGAAGTAGTCCGGCGTGACGCCGTAGCGCTCGGAGAGCAGCAGCTGGGCCAGCCGCACCGACGTGCGGGAGGTGGAGCCGAGGGCCACCCGGGCGCCGTCGAGCCGGTCCAGCGGCAGCTGCGAGACGATCACGCACGACATGACCGGCCCGTCGCAGCCGACGGCGATGTCCGGCAGGGCGACCAGGTCGTCGGAGTTGCGCAGGAACTCGACCAGGGTGACGGGGCCGATGTCGAGGTCCCCTCGCACCAGCTGCTCGCTGAGTCTCTCCGGCGTGTCCTTCGAGAGCTCAAGATCGAGCAGGGTCCCGGTCCGTGCCAGGCCCCAGTAGAGGGGTAGGCAGTTCAGGAACTGGATGTGGCCGACGCGCGGCCTGCTGCGACGGTCGTCGCCTTCTACGGGAGAGACGGTTGAATTGTCCACATCGCGAGGCTAGACCTGTGCCCGCCGACGGGCATCATCGGGGCCGCAGGACGCCCTCCCTGAGTCTTGTCCGTCACCTCTCCGAGGGGCCGATCAGACTTCCGGGTGAAGTGATCTTTCCCTCTACCGCTCCCCGCGGACTGCGTGCTAGGCTCGCCCGCAAGTTGCAGTTTGGTTTCCCTTGCAGTACAGAGCCTGCGGAGCATGTAACCCGCAGGCTTTTGTAGTTTTCAGACTTGTATGCAGGTTCTGGAGCAGGGCAACCCTTTGGCCCAAGGAGGGCTTATGGCTACCGGAACCGTCAAGTGGTTCAACGCTGAAAAGGGCTTCGGCTTCATCGCCCAGGACGGCGGCGGCCCGGATGTCTTCGTCCACTACTCCGCGATCAACGCGTCCGGGTTCCGCTCCCTCGAGGAGAACCAGGCCGTGAACTTCGACGTCACTCAGGGACCCAAGGGTCCGCAGGCTGAGAACGTCACCCCGGCCTAGTTGCCCGGGTCGGCCGATCGCGGCCGAGTGAGCAGTACCCAAGGAGCCCCGTTCCCCCGCCTCGGCGGGGAACGGGGCTCCTGCCCTTCCCTGGCTCCCGCCCCTCCCCCGTGGCTCCGGCCCGCCGTGTGGCCCTGACGCTGTTCGCCGGGCTCCCGCCCGCACGATCCCGCCGGGCTCGGCGCGCAGCCCCGCCCACCTCTGGAGCCCCACCGGACACAGCGCCCGGGGCCCGGACGAGGCGCCGGTCCCCCGAACGTTGTCGAGGCCCTGTGCAGAGCGTCACCCGATGCTGACGAGCCCGCCCGCGACAAGGCAGACTGTTGAGCGCGATACCAGCGGTACGGAACAGGTGGGGACGGCAGGACCGGCGGGGCGAGCAGGACAGGGGGCATCATGGACGACGACGGACCCGGAGTGCGCGTGCCGGAGCCGCGCGCGCCGCGGGAACGCGCGGCCGGGGCCGGACTCCGCTTCACCGTGCTCGGCCCCGTGCGTGCCTGGCGGGGCGGCGAGTCCCTGCCGTCCGGGTCGCCGCAGCAACGGGCCCTGCTGGCCGCCCTCCTCCTGCGTGACGGCCGCACCGCGACGGCGGCCGAACTCATCGACGCCCTCTGGGGTGACGACCCCCCGTCCAGGGCCCTGGCGACCGTACGGACCTACGCGTCCCGGCTCCGCAAGGCCCTGGGCCAGGACACACTTGTCAGTGAGGCCGGGGGCTACGCGGTCCGCATCCCCCGCGAGGCACTCGACCTGACGCTCGCTCAGGACCTGGCGTCCGAAGCGGAGAAGGCCCGGAGCGGAGGCGACCGGCACCAGGCCCGCACCCTCATCAACAAGCTCCTGGGCCTCTGGGACGGCGAAGCACTCGCCTCCCTCCCCGGCCCGTACGCGGACAACCGGCGCGCCGGACTGGAGGAGTGGCGCCTCCAGCTCCTCGAGACCCGGCTCGATCTCGACCTGGAGGTGGGCTCCCACGCCGAGGCCGTCTCCGAACTGACCGCGCTCACCGCGGCGCACCCCCTGCGCGAGCGGCTGCGCGAGCTGCTGATGGTCGCCCTGTACCGCAGCGGCCGGCAGGCGGAGGCCCTCGCGGTGTACGCCGACACCCGCAGACTGCTCGCCGAGGAACTGGGCGTCGACCCGCGCCCCGAACTGGCAGCGCTCCAGCAGCGGATCCTGCGGGCCGACGAGGACCTGGCCCACGCCGCCGGCGAGACGGCGGCACCCGCGCCCGCACCCCTCCGTCCCGCCCAGCTGCCCGCCACGGTCCCGGACTTCACCGGCCGCTCCTCCTTCGTGCGCGAGCTCGGGGGCCGGCTCGCGACCGCCGAGGGGTCGGTCATGGCGGTATCCGCCCTGGCCGGCATCGGCGGGGTCGGCAAGACGACGCTCGCCGTGCACGTCGCGCACCAGGCCCGCCGCCACTTCCCCGACGGCCAGCTCTACGTCGACCTGCAGGGCGCGGGGGCGCGGGCCGCCGAGCCCGAGACGGTGCTCGGCGCCTTCCTGCGGGCCCTCGGCACCGCAGACTCCGCCATCCCGGACTCCCTGGACGAACGGGCGGCCCTCTACCGCTCCACCCTCGACGGGCGGCGCGTCCTGGTCCTGCTCGACAACGCCCACGACGCGGCTCAGATCCGGCCCCTGCTCCCCGGAACCGAGGGCTGTGCCGCGCTGGTCACCAGCCGGGTCCGCATGGTCGACCTGGCCGGCGCGCACCTGGTGGACCTGGACGTGATGTCCCCCGAGGAGGCCCTGCAGCTCTTCACCCGCATCGTCGGCGAAGAGCGGGTCCACTCCGAGCGCGAGGCCGCCCTGGACGTGGTGGCCGCCTGCGGCTTCCTGCCGCTGGCCATCCGCATCGCGGCCTCGAGGCTCGCCTCGCGCCGCACCTGGACGGTCTCGGTCCTCGCGGCGAAGCTCGCCGACGAGCGCCGGCGGCTGGACGAACTCCAGGCGGGCGACCTCGCGGTGAAGGCCACCTTCGAGCTCGGGTACGGCCAGCTGGAGCCGGCCCAGGCGCGTGCCTTCCGGCTGTTGGGCCTGGCGGACGGGCCAGACATCTCCCTCGCCGCCGCGGCCGCGCTCCTGAACCTGGACACCCGCACGGCGGAGGCCCTCCTTGAGTCACTGGTCGACACCAGCCTCTTGGAATCCGCGGCCCCGGGCCGCTACCGGTACCACGACCTGGTGCGCCTCTACGCGCGTGCGTGCGCGGAGCGGGACGAGAACCCGCCGGTGGAAAGGGACCTGGCGCTCTCGCGGCTCCTGGACTTCTACCTGGCGACGGCCGCGGGCGTCTACGCACTGGAGCGGCCCGGTGACCGCCTCGTGGACCACCTGGAGACGACCGAGCACCCCGGTCTGTTCTTCGGCGACCGGCACACGGCACTGGACTGGCTGTACGCCGAAGCGGAACCGCTGCTCTCCTGCGTACAGCAGTCGTACGGTCCCGGCACCCTGCGCAGGGCGGTGGACCTGCTGTGGGCGTCGCTCGACCTCGGGGAGTCCGGCGCCGACGCGAAGCAGTACGAGAAGGTCGCCATCTCGGTGCTGAACGCCGCCCGGGCGGGCGGCGACCGGCGTACCGAGGTCAGGGCGCTGATGACGCTCGCCGACGTCCACCACACCTCGGGCAGGTTCGACCAGGCGGAGGCGGAGGCGCAGCAGGTGATGCGGCTCGTCGACGCGGACGCGGACCCGCTGCCGGGCTGCTGGGCCGCGAACGCGCGCGGGATCATGGCGCTCTACCAGAGCCGCCACGAGGACGGCGAGAAGTACCTCACCCAGGCCATCGCCAGTTTCCGGCGCATCGACGACCGGCCCGGCGAGGCGAGCGCACTGTGCAATCTGTCGCGCATCCACCTGGCCACGGGCCGGATCACGAGTGCGGTGTCCCTCGCCCAGGAGGGCACGGCGATCTACGACGGGATGGGGCACGCCCTGCGGAGTGCCAACGGGCGTTACGCGCTGGGCATGGCCCACACGCAGAGCGGTCAGTTCGCCGAGGCCGCGGACAGCCTCCTGGAGGCACTCGACGTCTTCCGGGACAGCCGCCAGCGCCTGTGGGAGGGGATGACCCTCTTCCGGCTGGCCGAGGTGGACCTGGCGGCCGGAGCGGCGGCGGACGCCGCGACCAAGGCCGAGCAGGCCCTGACCGCCCTGAGCGGCATCGGCGGTGCGTGGCGGCGGGGCAACGTCCTCACCGTGCTCGGCCGCGCCCTCGCGGGCATCGGCCAGATCGGGCGGGCGGAGGCCTGCTGGCACGAGGCGCTCAGCATCTACGACGAGCTGGGGTCGCACGAGGCCGACGACGTAAGGGCCCTGCTCTCCTCCGGCAGCTCCATGACGGTCTGAGGGCCGGGCGGTCCGGGCGGCGCCGTTCATCATTCGTTTATCGCGGTCCGGCAGTCTCTACCACGTCAACCCGTCGCAACGGGGGGCAGGCGGGCTGATGTCGTGGCCGTCGCACTATCGTGAACGGCCCTGGTACGCCCGCCCGGCAGTCCACGGGGGAACAGCCGGGCGGGCCTCAGCCACTCGACACAACGGGAGCGGATCAGCATGGCGGACGCAGCGAAGAAGAGCCCTGAGATCAGGCCGCAGGACATGCACGCCACGGGCGGCGACGCCGGCACGATCACGACGAAGGACATGCACGCGACCGGTGGCGAGGCCACCACGGACGACATGCACGCGACTTCGGAGCCGGCCAACTAGACCTCAACCGCACGGGGAGCGGCCGCGGCGGCGCGGAGGGGGAGCCGTCGCGGCCGTGGCGTGTGCGCACCACGGGCACGGTCAGTAGCGCAGCTCCGCCGTGACAAGGCAGCGCTTCACGCGGGAGACCAGACGCGGGCTGTCCATGGGGACCGTGACGATCCTGGACTCGCCGGCCTTGACCTCGGCCTCGGTCCTGTTTGTGTCGACCGTCAGCCCCTTGGCATCGACGAACGTCACGACCACGTCGTACAGGTGCTCACTCGTGGCGGTCGAGCGGATCTCGACCGACGAGGACTTCGATCCCGCGCGCCTGCCCTTCCTGGGCCCGGCGCAGCGGATCACGCGCAGCGCGGGGTCCTCCGAGGCGGTGGCCTCGGGGGTGGCGGACTCGTAGGTGGAGCCGCCGGACGAGCTCGACGAGGTGTCGTCGTAGTCGTCGTCATAGTCGTGGTAACCGCCGTTGCTCTTGCTGGAGTTGGAGCATCCGCCACCACCGGAGCCGCCGCTTCGGCTCTTGCCGCTCCGGCCTCCGTGGCTGGAGGTGGAGAATCCGGTGAGCGCGAGCACCACCACGACCAGTACCGCCGCGAACCTGATCCGTCGCCGCATCATCGACGCAGCCCCCCTTGCTGTAGTCGGCCTCTGAGGCCGTCGCACGAACGCGACACCGTAACTCACAGCATTCCGGACGCCCACCCGCAGCCTCATCATGGCCCTGTCACGATCTCGTCATGGTCTCCGATGGCAGGGAAGATCGGCCGGGCGTAGCGTCGGTCCGGGGAGCGGAGCGCACAGCCGTGCGCCAAGGTCCGGGAGGCTGACGATGGTCCGTAACGTCCTCGGCTCCGTCGTCGCCCTCGTCGGCGCCGCCGCAGCGGTTCAGAGCCCCTTCCACAGCTGGTACGACGGCCGCCTGGGCCGGGACTACCGGGTCCAGGACCTGTTCGGCGGCATCACCGGCGCCTCGTCGTCCGTGATCGCCTCGATCCTGCTGCCGTTCCTCTTCGCCGCCCTGATGACCCTCGTAGGGGTCATTCTGCGCTCGCGCTGGGTGGTGGCCCTCGCGGGGCTGATCGTGCTCGGCTTCACCGCCCTGTGGATGGTCCGCCAGGGCCAGGCTGCGGGAAGCCTGACGGTCGGCGGTGAGGATTCCGGGCTCGGGTGGGGCGTGGCGCAGGCACTGGCGGGCGGTGTGCTGCTCCTGCTGGGCGCACTGGTGATGTCGGGCCTTCGCCGGGGGCCCCGCCGAAGGGACGCCGTCGAGCCGTATCCCGTACCGCCGGACGACCGTCCGGACACCTGGCCACCCACGCAGGAACCCGGTCCGGCCGCGATGACGTCGCCGGGGCCGGAACCTGAGGCGGACCCGTACACGGGACCGGGCCGCCACCGGACGTCACCGGCCGACGAGGACACCGCGGCCTACCCGGTCCAGGACGGGGACACGCATCCCGGACGGGACGACGACGGGGAGCGCGACCGGTATCACCCGCCGCACCCCTGAACCGCCGACGCCCGTCAGGCGTGCGCCCGGTTCCCCGTGCCCGTGCCCTTCAGCGCGTCCAGGGCGTACACGCAGCGGTCCTTGCTGCACGCGTACACGACGCCCGCCTGCGCCACCGGGGAACCCGTGATCTCTCCGCCCGTGGCCAGCTTCCAGCGGAGCTGGCCCCCCGCCGCGTCCAGGGTGTACAGCACGTGGTCGGCCGAACCGAAGTGGACGCGGCCGTCGGCGACGACCGGGGAGCCGACCACCTCGCCGCCCGCCGCGAAACGCCACTTCGGCGTCCCGGTGACCGCGTCGAGCGTGTACAGCGCGCTGCCGCTGCCGACGTGGACGTTTCCGGCGCCGACCAGGACGGGCTCGACGGACTGGCGGGCCTCCGTCGCGATCCGCCAACGGTCCTTGCCGGTCGAGGCGTCCAGGGCGTACACGGTCCCGAGGTAGTCGGCGAGGTACACCCCGCCGCCGGTCACGGCCGGGCCGGGCGCGAAGGCGGGCGGGGACAGGAAGACGGCCGGTGATTCGAAGTGCCAGCGCACGCGTCCCGAAACGCTGTCCACGGCCAGTACCCGGGTGCCCGCCGCGACGTACACGAAGCCGTCCGGTGCGGGGGTCACCCGGACGGGCACCCCGCCGCAGGACGCCGCGTCGCCGACGGGGTAGGACCAGCGCTCCGCACCGGTGCGCGCGTCCACGGCCCGCAGCCGCGACTCCTGCCACAGGAACACGGTGCCGTCGTGGATGACGGGCCCCGCCTCCGGCGTCTCGAAGTCCGTCTGGACGCCCCTGGTCTCCCACAGCTTCTCGCCGCTGGAGGCCTCCCACGCCTGCACGCCGCCGCCGCGCGTGGCGGTCAGGACGGTGCCCCGGTCGGCCTTGAGGGAGTACACCCAGGCGTCCGTGGAGAGCCGCCAGCGCTCGGCGCCGGTCGCCGCGTCCAGCGCGTACAGCGAAGGGCCGTCCGAGGCGTGGATCCGGCCGCCGTCGACGGCCATCGACCACGCCACGTCCCGGGTCTTGAACTGGCGCCGTCCGTTGCCCACGTCCAGGGCGTGGACCTCGAACGACGTCACGTACAGCAGGTCGCCGACGACGACGGGCGTGCCCCACACGTCGTTCGACATGCGGAAGCGCCACGGCCTCCAGCGCTCCGGGGCGGCGTCCGGGGCGGGCGCGGGGGCGGGCACCACCGGCGCGGTGGGCGGTGTCGCGGACTGCCCGCCGGGCGGACGCACCCAGCCGGTGGCCGGGTCGGCGTGCGCGGCGGCGGGCCCGCGCACGTCCACCGGGCGCGGGCCGGGCCCGATCGGCACCTTCGCCCCGGACAGCCTCACGGGACCCCCGTCGGGCACCGGAGCCGTCACCGGGGCGGGCGCGGTCCGCGGCTCGCCTCCGTTGCCCCACGCCGCCCCACGGCCTGCTCCGGGCGGCGGCTGCCGCGGGGGCGGCGGCACGGCCACCGGTGCGGGCGGGGCGACGACGGTACGGCCGCCGCCGCGGCGGCGTTCGATCATCGCGGTCGCCACGGTCGGCAGCCAGGCCGAGGCCGTCCCGCTGTCGTCGCTGCCGGATCCGAACAGGTGGGGGGCCAGCTGGGCCTGCAGGTCCGCCGGGCTGGGCCGCCGGGTCGCGTCCATCTGCATGCAGGACTCGATGAGCGGGCGCAGGTCGTCGGGCAGCCCCTGGGTGTCGGGGCCCTCCCGCAGGAGCATGAACACGGTCTCGACAGGATTCGCCCCGTGGAAGGGGGCGTGCCCCGTCGCCGCGAAGACGAGGGTGGAGCCCAGCGAGAAGATGTCGCTCGCGCCGGTCACGCTGCGTGAGTCTCGGGCCTGCTCGGGGGACATGTAGGCGGGGGTGCCCACCGCGACGTTCGTCATGGTCAGGCGGGTGTTGGAGACGCCGGACGCGATGCCGAAGTCGATGACCCGGGGTCCGTCCTCGACCACGAGGACGTTGGACGGCTTCAGGTCGCGGTGCACGAGTCCGGCCCCGTGGATCGACTGCAGGGCCTCCGCGATCCCGGCGGCCAGCCAGCGCACGGCCTGCGTGGGCATCGGCCCGCACTCACTCACTATCTCCTCGAGGGAAGGTGCGGGGACGTAGGCGGT
This sequence comes from Streptomyces sp. NPDC057428, assembly GCF_042803195.1. NCBI lineage: Bacteria > Bacillati > Actinomycetota > Actinomycetes > Kitasatosporales > Streptomycetaceae > Streptomyces > Streptomyces sp. NPDC057428. The sequence goes on along the minus strand of NZ_JBHVCT010000006.1, from coordinate 18,451 downwards.
CGCCAGCCAGGGCACGGCGGCCCTGGGGTCGGCGTCGACCACGGCGGCGGTGTAGAAGCCGCTGACCGCGCGGGCGGCCTCCACCTCACGCGTGAACCGGACCCGGAACAGCTGGTCCTCGGCCAGTTCCGTACGAACGGTCTTGATCGCGACCCGTCGGCCCGACGCCGACCGCGCGAGGTAGACCAGCCCCATGCCCCCGGCTCCGAGCCGTCCCAGCACCTCGAACGGGCCGATCCGCCGCGGGTCATGCTGCGTCAGCTGTTCCACTTGCCTGCCACCTCCCCGTACGGACCTCAGAAACAGAAGCCCGCGAAAACACGCCCCTTGCAGCGTCTCACCACTGGACACCACTTGGCGGTGCGCACCCTGATTCTTCCTGGCTCGCGGCCCGGTTGCGAACCCGGGGGCGGATCGGGGTGTCCTGTGGCACTCCGATCCTTTCAGGACAGCGGCGCGATCCTCCTTGAGCAGGGCGTGTCCCGGGCCGTACCCGCCGCCGCGTCAGGCCACGGCTCGGGGGAGCGACTCGGCCGGCTGGAGCACGGCGAATACGGCGCCCTGGTCGTCCTGCAGCACCGCCATCCGCCCGTACGGGATGTCCATGGGCGGGGCCGTGATCCGGCCACCGAGGCGCACGGTGGTCTCGGCGGTGCGGACGCAGTCCGTGACGGCGAAGTAGTTGAGGAAATAGCTGGGCAGCATCTCGGGGAAAGCGTCCGTGATGACGGCGCGACCGCCGATCGCGGTGTCGTCGCCCGGTTCGGTGCCGGCGGGGGACCACATCCGGAACCCCTCCGCCGCTCCCGTGCCACCGGAGGGCTCCGGGATTTCGATGTCGGTGCCCTGGAAGCCCAGGACCTCCTCGTAGAAGGCGTCCACACGCTCCGGCTGACGGGTGTACACCTCGGTCCAGCAGAAGGCGCCGGGCGCGTTCTGCTTCTCGAAGCCCGCGCGGTCGCCCGCCTGCCAGAGGCCGAACACCGCACCGTCCGGGTCGGCGGCCTGGGCCAGGACCCCGGCCCGGCCGGCTCGCACCGGGTCGGTGATGATCCGCCCGCCCGCAGTCCGGATGGCGGCGACGGTGGCGAGGATGTCGTCGGTGGAGAAGTAGACACCCCAGGTCGTCGGCATACGGCCGTCCTTCTTGGCGGCCAGCGCGGCGACGATTCTCCCCTCACTGTAGGCGTCGGCGAAGGGCATTCCGTCGCCCGCCCGGAAGGTCCAGCCGAAGAGCCCGCCGTAGAAGCGCTTGCCCGCTTCGAGGTCGGAGAGCTGTACGTCCACCCAGCACGGCACCGACGCGAACACGGCCATGGCCCGGATCCTTCCGTCGCAGAAAGTCGCAGAGGAGTCGCAGAGGAGTCCCAGAGGTCCGGGCCGGAGTGGGGACGACCGGGGTTCCCGGCGCGCCGCCACGAGGGCAGCGGTGACCCCCGTCACACTCAACGTAACGTCGGGGGCCGCGCGGCGCGCTCCGAGCGGGCCGAATAGAACATTTGCCCGAATCGTGAAGGTTCCGCACCGCCGGTGGACGCGAGTTGTCCACCGAAGTTATCCACAGGCTGTTGATAACAACATCACACCGGAGCACATCCCCCGGCGCGGAAGAAGCGCAATTCAATTACCCATTGCACCGGCGCAAAAAAAAATACACTCCGGCACCTCGGAAATTGCGCTGTTCACCCCGTGCGCACTGGCCCGTTCCCCATTTGCAGTCGGCCAGATCGCGCTCGGATCACCCCTCGGTAAGCTGACGGCATGACAGGACAAGTGCGCACCGTCGACGGCCGCGTGGCTGGTCGGCGAGGTCAGGAGACGCGGCAAAAGCTGCTCGACTGCCTCAGCGAGATGCTCAGCTCCTCGCCGTACCGGGACGTCAAAGTCATCGACGTGGCCCGGAAGGCGGGGACTTCACCCGCGACTTTCTACCAGTATTTCCCCGACGTCGAGGGCGCCGTTCTCGAACTCGCCGAGGAAATGGCCAAGGAGAGTGCCGGACTGACCGAACTGGTCGGCGGTCGCTCCTGGGTCGGCAAGGCCGGCTGGCAGACCTCCGAAGAACTCGTCGAGGGATTCCTCGACTTCTGGCGCCACCACGACGCGATCCTCCGGGTCGTCGACCTCGGCGCGGCCGAGGGCGACAAGCGGTTCTACAAGATCCGCATGAAGGTCCTCAACTCGGTCACCAGCTCGCTGACCGACGCGGTCAAGGAACTGCAGAGCAAGGGCAGGGTGGACAGGGACGTCAGCCCCGCAGCCGTCGCGGGCGCCCTGGTCGTCATGCTCGCGGGGGCCGCCTCGCACCAGAAGGGCTTCACCACCTGGGGCGTCAAGCAGGCAGAACTCCGTTCGAACCTTGCCCTGTTGGTTCATCTGGGCATCACCGGCAAGAAGCCGGTCAGGTAGGCGCCGGCCAGGACTCCCCCTCCTCACACCGGGAGCCGCACACCCTTCGCGGCTCCCCATGTCCTGTCGCGCCGAAGGCGGACCACACGCGTGGTCCGCCTTCGGCGTTTCCGCACCCGGCCCCGGGACGATGGAATGGGGTCATGAGCGATGCACAGAAGGCCTTCCGCGAACTGCTCCGAGCGCAGCGCGTCTGGGACGTGCCACTCCCCCCGTTCGAGCCCGGCACCGCGCCCGCCGCCCCCCTCCCCCTCTTCCACTCCTGGTTCGCCGAGGCGGTGGCCGCCGGGCAGACCGAGCCGCACACGATGACCCTGGCCACGGCTGACGCCGGGGGCCGCCCCGACCTGCGGACACTGATGCTGCACGACGCGGACGGGCGCGGCTGGCACTTCGCCACGCACTCCACCAGCACGAAGGGGCGCCAGGTCGCCGCCCGCCCCCACGCCGCCCTGGGCTTCTACTGGCCCGCCCAGGGCCGCCAGGTACGGGTGCGGGGCACGGTCGTCGCCGCCGGCAGGGAGGAGAGCCGGGCGGATCTGCGGGCGCGGTCGGCCGGTGCGCTGGCCTCAGCGCTGACCGGCTCGCAGAGCGAGGTGCTGCCCTCCCGCGACGACCTCGTAAGGGCCTCGGAGGCCGCCTGGGAGCGCGCGCAGGCCGATCCGGACACCGAGGCGAGGACCTGGACGCTGTACGTGGTCGAGCCGCAGGAGGTGGAGTTCTTCCAGGGGGACGCACGGCGGCGCCACGTACGGCTGCGCTACCGCCGGGAGGGCGAGGACTGGATCCGCGAGCTGCTCTGGCCGTGACCACGGCGCCCCGGAACCCCGCACTGGTCCGGTTCGCCCAGGAAAGGAGCATTATGGGATACAGGTGAGCCGCTGGAGGCACCCATGGCACGAGCCCGTTCCCGATACGCCCCTGACCGCGGGCTGACCACCCGCATGGTGAGCACGATGTTCTTCATCGGGCTGCTGTACGTCGTCGTGGTGGGCGTGCTCCTCGCCGTCCTGCGGGGCGCCTGGCCGATCGTCCTGATCATCGCGGGCGGCCTCTTCGTCGCCCAGTTCTGGTTCAGCGACCGCATCGCGGCCTACGGGATGGGCGCCCGGGAGGTCACCCCGCAGGAGGCGCCCGAACTGCACGGTGCGGTCGACCGGATCTGCGCCCTGGCCGACATGCCCAAACCCCGGGTCGCCGTCGCGCGGAGCGACGTGCCGAACGCCTTCGCTACCGGCCGCAGCGAGAGATCCGCCCTCGTCTGCGCCACGACCGGGCTCCTGCGCAGACTGGAGCCCGAGGAGCTCGAAGGCGTCCTGGCCCACGAGATGTCGCACGTCGCGCACCGCGACGTGGCCGTGATGACGATCGCCTCGTTCCTCGGGGTCCTGGCCGGGATCGTGACACGCGTCGCCCTGTGGGGCGGCCTCGCCCGCAACAGCCGGGGGAACGATCCGGCGGGCATCATCATCATGCTCATCCCGCTGATCAGCGCGGCCGTGTACGCCCTGAGCTTCCTGCTGACCCGGCTGCTGTCCCGCTACCGCGAGCTCTCCGCCGACCGCACGGCCGCCCTGCTCACCGGCCGCCCCTCGGCACTCGCCTCCGCACTGACCAAGGTGAGCGGGCAGATGGCCCGGATCCCCACGGAGGACCTGCGCAAGGCCGAGCCCTACAACGCCTTCTACTTCGTGCCCGCCTTCGCCACCAAGGAGAGCCTGGGCCGTCTGCTCTCCTCCCACCCGACCCTCGAACAGCGCCTGGACCAGCTGGCCCGCATCTCCGCGGACCTGTCCCGCCCGTAAGGAGGTCCCGTGGGCCTGCTCGACAGCATCCTGGGACGCAGCAAGCCCGTACGCCCCGATCTCGACCAGCTCTTCGCCGTGCCCTCCGCGGCGCTCACCCTCCAGGCGGCTACTGGTTTCACCCCGACCGGGCTCGGTTCGGTGTGCTTCGCGGGAGTGGAGGGCGGCGCGTTCGCCCGCGTCCGGCAGGACGTACGGGACCTGCTGGACGCGGACACCGGGCGCGGCGGGATCCCGGTGGAGTTCAGCCGGGACGACTACGGTTACACCTGGCTGCTGGCCGGCCACGCACCCGACGACACGGCCGGCCTCGTCAACGACCTGCACGCGGTCAACACCCTGCTCCAGGACGGCGGCTTCGGACCGCAGCTGCTCTGCTCGCTGATCGGGTTCCGTGATCCGCAGGGGCGTTCGCTGGCGCTGGTCTACCTCTACAAGCGGGGCACGTTCTACCCGTTCGCCCCCGTGCCGGGCGGTGGGGAGAAGCGCGACAGCCAACTCGAGCTCCAGGTGCGGGCGGTGCTCGGCGACGACCTCCGGGTGGAGGGCGACCTCGCGCGCTGGTTCCCGGTCTGGGGCGCTCCCGGAATCTGAACAGGCGCCCGTACCCGCCGAATCGCCCGCCCGTGATCATTTCGCAACCGATTCCCACCCGTACCGGAACCCATCATGTTCATGTCCGATTACGCTCCGAACCATGCCAGACAGCACATCCACCCCCCGCGACGCCCAGCAGTCCACCCCCACCGAACGCACCGACGGCCGGCCGGTCTACGTGATCGGCGGCGGCCCGGGCGGCCTCGCCGTCGCCGCGGCCCTGCGGGAGCAGGGCGTACGGGCGGTGGTCCTGGAGAAGTCGGCCCACGTCGGCGCCTCCTGGCGCCGCCACTACGACCGGCTCCACCTGCACACCATCCGGCGCTGGTCGGCCCTTCCGGGGCTGCCCATGCCACGACGGTTCGGCCGGTGGGTGTCGCGCGACGACATGGTGCGCTACCTGGAGAAGTACGCCGCCCACCACGAACTGGAGATCGTCACCGGCGTCGAGGTCTCACGCGTCGACCGGACCGCGGACGGCACCGGCTGGCAGCTGAGCGCGACCGGCGGCCGGGTGCTGACCGGTCGCGCGGTCGTCGTGGCCACCGGCTTCAACCACACCCCGCGCGTACCCGCCTGGCCAGGTCGCGAGGACTTCACCGGCGAACTGGCGCACGCCGCGCACTACCGCGACCCCGCGCCGTACACCGGTAAGGACGTCCTCGTCGTCGGCATCGGCAACACCGGGGCGGAGATCGCCGTCGACCTCGTCGAAGGGGGCGCCGCCCGGGTGCGGATCGCCGTCCGCACGGTCCCGCACATCGTGCGCCGCTCCACGGCCGGCTGGCCCGCGCAGGCGACCGCCGTCCTGGTCCGCAGGCTGCCGGTCCGGCTGGTCGACCGGGCCGGGCGTCTCATGACCCGCGTCTCCGTGCCCGACCTGGCCGCGCAGGGCCTGCCCCGTCCGGACACCGGGCTGTACTCCCGGGTCAAGGAAGGGGCGATCCCGGTCCAGGACGTCGGCCTGATCGACGCGGTGAAGCGCGGACAGGTGGTGCCCGTGGCGACCGTCGAGTCGTTCGACGGGGACACCGTGGTGCTGGCGGACGGCAGCCGGATCACCCCCGACGCGGTGATCGCGGCGACCGGCTACGAGCGCGCCCTGGAGGACCTGGTCGGGCACCTGGGCGTGCTGGACGCCCGGGGCCGTCCCGTGGTGCACGGCGCCCGCACCCCGGAGGGGGCACCGGGCCTCTACTTCACCGGATTCACCAACCCGATCAGCGGCATGCTCCGCGAAATAGCCCGCGACGCACGGAAGATAGCCGCGCGGCTCGCCAAGCACTGAACCCGGTCGCCGGGACGGCCGGCGCCCGGGGGGCCAGGCCCTGCGGAACCGAACCGGGGCCCGGCCCCGCCGGAGTTCTCCCCTACGCCGCCGGGGCTGGGTTGACCGTGACCCAGCCCTGGTTGTTGCCGGACTTCGGGTCGTCCGGGAAGCCCGTGCCCGTGATCACCGGCTTCAGGGCCACACGACCCTTGGCGTCCGGGACGACGGTGTCGACGCGCAGGCTGAAGCGGAACGTGCGGACGGCGTCCTCCAGCACCCAGTACGGCATGTCGCACACGTATCGCGGGGCGCCGAGGCGACCCGGGTGGTAGCCACCGTCCGCCGTCCGGGGGTCGCACGCGGCGGGCACCCCGGTCACGGTGACGCCCTCGGGGACGGTGAAGTCGACGACGGCCACCGAGTCGCCCGAGCCGAGGTTGCCGAGCCAGGCCGGCCCGTGGTTGCGGAAGGTGAGGCGGGCCTTGACGGTCTCGCCGGCTGCGCCGGAGACCTTGGAACCGCGCACGGAGAAGTCGGCCGTGTTGACCGCGTCCACCGCGACGATCCCGTAGTTGTCCCCCGTGTCGATGTCGGTGGCACCGCCCCCGGGCTGGACGTGGACGTCGAGGCGCTCCCGGAGCGCATGACCGGTGACGGCGATCCACAGCGGCTGGGGCAGCGTGAAGCTGTCACCGGGTTCGAGCACCTGGTCGAAGGTGCACTGGGCGTGGGACGACGGCGCGTCGTCGACGCCGCCCGCCTGTGTGTACACGCAGGCGTCGTACGCCGAGTCGAATCCGAGGCCGTGCGACGCGACCATGCCGAGCGTGAACCCCTCGGCGGGTTCGTTGCCCTCGTTCGTCACCGAGAACGGCACCATGTACCCCGAACCCGGCTGAGCGTCCCCGATCGGGGCGAGGCCGTTCAGGACGAGGTTGGGGCCCGATCCGACGGTGACCGTCGTGTCGAACGAGTCGCGTGGCGCCTCCAGCGTCCCCTGGGGGCCGCCGGTCGCGATCGCGGCGTAGGTGATGCGGCCGTGCGCACCCGCTTCGGCGCCTTCCGCGGCACGGACCTTCAGCAGCACCTGAGGGGTGTAGTCCGATCCGATCGTGGGCACCTCGGGGACGCTGCAGACGGCCGTCGTGCCCGTCGGGGCGCAGTTCTCGGGCCAGGTCACGTCCGCCACCCCGGCGATACCGGAGATGTCGACGGTGAGGCGGCCTTCCGTGACGGTGAAGTTGTCGTTGTCGTGGTAGAGGCCGACCTCGACCGGGGTGCCGGTCTCCCCGCCGGCCTCCAGATTCTTCTCGGGCGGCGCGGCGATCCACAGCTGGTCGGTCTCGGCGGCGGACGCAGGCGCGGACATCCCGGCGAGCAGGATTCCGGCCGTCGCGACCGCGCAGGCGCCGCGGCGTACGAACGGGTGGACGGAGACGGGTCTCATGTTTCTCCAGTGACTGGTGTGCTCCGCCGGAGACCGACATGCCCCCGGCGAGAGTTGGACGATCAAGGAAGGTCCGGGGTTGTGCAGTCAGTGCCACCAACCGGCGCCGCGGTCAGCCCGTACAGCGCCATGTCGATGGAGACCGCGAGACCGATCTCGCCGCGCGACCACCCGAACTCCGTGTGGAGCGGGTCGATGAGCAGCCCGGGAGGGAGTTGAAGGCCGCGCCGCCGATGATCGTCACGAAGGTGACGGCTGCGACGATCCACGCCCGGTGGATACGCCGTCGGCCGGGGAGCCCGTGCGGGGTGCCGGCGACGGCCGCGCTGTCGGTTGTCCGATTCACGCGGCCCAGCATCGGGCCCGGTGCGCCGCAGCGACGAGTGGCCGGGCAGACACTCTTCGCAGGGATCGGGCCAAGCCGGTCACGGCCGCGTCCCGGAGCGCCACGACACGACCCGGGCGTGCACGGCCCAGGCGAACCCGGCTCCCACCACGTACCAGAGGAGGTCCGGGCCGTTGAACGTCGAACCGAGGACCAGCCGCGCCACCACACTCCGCCGGGACAACTGGGCCGGTACGTCGGTGAGCTGGGCCAACTCCACCGCCCAGCTGAACGCCAGCGCGGCCCCGGCCGCCACCGGTGGGCGCACCCGCGGGGCGAGGAACACCACCACCGCATGGACCAGCACGGTGTAGAGCGCGTCCCCCGCGTACTTCGCGAAGTCCCCGCCCGTCACCGCCCGGACGCCGAGCCCCGCCGCCACCGTGAGGAGGGCGGCTGCCGCCGCCGTCGCGCGGTGCGCCGACGGACGGGGAATGAACGGCTGTTCCACCGGCTTCACCTCCATGGCAGGACGTCTATCAGCCCGGAGCGGCGGGCGGCCAGTCCGCCGAGGATCAGGAGACCGCATGCCGCACCGTGTCGTCGTACTCGCCCTGGACGGCATCCTGCCCTTCGAACTGGGCATTCCCCAGCGGATCTTCGACAGCGCCCAGGGTGCCGGCCGGGCCCGGTCCCGCCGGACAGAACCTGGTGCCCTGACCGGATGGGCTCGCCGGAAGTTCTTCGTCATGGACGGGCCTCGCCAACCCTCCGTAGGCTTTGATCGCCTACGAAAGGGGCAGGGTGAACGGCAATCCGCTGTACCACTGGATAGCGCTGGTAGTGTCCACGGCGCTCGTGCTGCCGGTATCGGTGTCGATACTGGCAGGGTGGACGCCGCCATGGATGCGGAAGCGTCGGGGCGGGCTGCGGCTTCGCGCTTACGGCCTTCTGTGCATCTACGCCCTCATGCTCGTCAACGGCATCCCGCGGATCGCCGACGCCTCCTTCGAGACGGTCATGGCCTGCACGAGCGTCGGTTTCGGCTTCATCGCCGCCGCTGCAGTCCTGTTCCTGCTTGCGGTACGCAAGGATTCAGGCGCTCAGAAAGCTGACACAGTCGAGCCTTGGAAGGGCTGAGAGCCTGCCGGACCTGCCACGTCCCGGGTTGGTCCGGCCGCTGGTGCGAGCGGACGGACCACGACGGCGGGACCTCGAAGGCCGACACAGGCCACACCTCCGCGCGCGGACCGGTTCTTCAGAGCCGCGCCCGGTCGCCGGGCTGCTCCTGGATCACCGGGACCATCATGGGGCCGCCCCGGTCCACCTCACACCAGATCCGCTTCCCGGCGCCCTCCGGCTGCCAGCCCCAGCGGTCCGCAAGGCCGTCCACGAGCTCCAGCCCGCGGCCGCCTGTGTCCCCGCCCTGCGCATGACGCGGCTGCGGTGGCCGGCAACTGGTGTCGGCCACCTCGACCCGGACCGTCCCCGAGGAGCCCGTGGAGCCGAACAGCATGCGGAGCACGGCCGGACAGCCCGTGTGGACGACCGCGTTGGTGACGAGCTCCGAGATCAGCAGGAGGAGCGTCTCCGCGATGGGCTCGTCGTCCTCCATCCCGGACCCGATCAGCCGGGAGCGTGCCCATCTGCGGGCCCGTCCCACTTCCGCGGGATCCGCCCCTACCTCAAGCTGCACCTGAAGCACCTGCACCGCTCACACCATCCGAACCGGCGGACACATCGCCTAGCGCCTCCTCAGGGTCACAGAACGTGACTCCCCTGTGAGACAGCATGGTTGACGTACAGTCACCGCAACAAGCGCTTCGGGCATATTCCAGCGCGAAGGAGTACGCGTGCTGCATACTGTGCGACGCCTGCTGCGTAGAGTCGAACAGCCGCGCCCGCGCACCCGGGGAGGCGTGCCCCCGGCCGGCCCGGCGCAGCTCCGTGGGCCGCGAGCAGGGCATCCTTCACCGGCAGGGCCTGCCGCAGGGGCCACACCCGGAACCTCGGGTTCCATTACCACTCGCATCCAACGGAGCGTACCCGAGCGGCGCTCGGCGACTGCGTCCGGTGACGGATCGCGCCCGGGACGGACCAGCGCCGCCGCAGCGCCGCGTCACCCACCGATGACGTTCCGTACGCCCCCGGTCAGCCACTTCTCCGCCGGGCGGCCCCTCGGGCCAAGCCGGGCAGGCGCCCGGTCCGGCCCGCGGGTCGGCGCGAACTGTTCGCGCTGTTGGGCGTGTTGGGTGTGATTCCTAGGCGTCGGGTTCGATCACGGTGAAGTACGCGGAGAGCGCGGCGACCGCCTCCTCCTCCACGATCCGTCCGTCCCGGTCGGTGTCCAGGCTCCGGGCCGCGACGCTCGCGATGTCGTCGGCGGCGCCCAGCACCCGCAGGGCGCGTTCCACCGATGCGACCGGGGCGGAGGCACCCGCGGCGCCCTCGGGGTCCGTTCCGGCCGCGACGGAGAGCGCCGCCCGCAGGAAGGGGCGCGCGATCTCCGCGAAGCGGTCGGGGTTGTCCCGCAGGCGCTTGACGGCCCCTCCGACGAACTCCCCCCGGGTGACCCGCTGGTCCCCGTCCACGTCGGCGATACCGGCCATGCCCTGCCAGAAGGCCTCGGCGCCCGAATAGAGGGCCTGGCCTCTGTCGCAGCGGGCCGTCGTTCCGAACTCGGTGAGGAGGCGGGCCGCCGCGGCGTTGAAATCGGCGCGATCGATGTAGCCGTTGCCGTCCTGGTCGAAGGCGGCGAAACGGTGTGCGATCTTGCGCTCGTACTCTGCGCTGTCCATGCGGGGAGCGTACGACGCCGATGGGCGTCAGGTGTCACCGAATCCCTCTGCGGGTGTTACAACCCGGTACTCGCCGGTCGTGTCAGGCGATGAGTGGCTGGGATTCCTCGTCGGTCGCGGCGTCCGCGTCGGGGTAGCAGTCGAACAGCCGTCGTACACCGAGGGCTCCGAGCACCTTGTTGACGTGGGAGCCGTCCACCGCGCCGCGGTCCGGGAGGATCAGCCGCAGGCGGCCGCCGCAGGACTTCATGAGGCGGCGGGAGGCGATCAGCACGTTGACGCCGCTGGAATCGCAGAAGAGGACACCGGAGAGGTCGAGGACCACGTCGTGACGGCCGGCGGCGACCGCCCCGTGTACGGACTGCCGCACGACGGGTGAGCTGACGAGGTCGAGCTCGCCACGGATCCGCAGCACGGTCCACGCGTCCTGCTCGGTCTCGTACACCTTCAGCGTCACGCGCCCAGGCCTCTCGTTCCGGAGGTTCCGGAGGATCCGGAATTTACCGTTCCTCCTCGCGGCTGCCCGTTCGGCCGTGAGCGAAACCCCGTTCCGCCCCTCGGGCCGGACGCTGGATCCAATCAGAAGCGATCACTTGCAGCCTGTTTGCACGGTCAGCAAGTGGCAAGGTTTGGAGTATTCCCTATCATCCGAGGCCAGTCGGGGGACGCACTTGCTGGAAACACCCGTGCTCGGACCAGGCCGCCGACTACATTCGACGTGACGCGGGGAACAGGGCTGGGGGCTGATGGTGAAGGACGCACCACCGCGCTGGGACCGCCGGATGCAGCAGCGGCTGGCGCGCGGCGAGGCGGCCGCCCTCGGCGAGCTCTACGACCGGTTCGCCGCGCTCGTGCACAGCCAGGCCCACCGCATGCTCGAGGACGAGGACGCCGCGGACCAGGTGACCCGCGAGGTCTTCGGCCACGTCTGGGAGCACCCCGACACCTACGACCCCAGGAACGGCTCGATGCGCTCCTGGGTGGCGCGACTCACACACCGCGAGGCCGTGCGCAGACTCCGCGTCGCCCAGGGTGCGGGCGAGGGACCCGAGGCCGGCGAGCGGGACGAGGAACTGGAGCAGCGGGTGCTCCGGGCGACCGCCGCCGCCCGCGCAGACTACATCGTCGCCTCCATGCCCGCCCCGCTGCGCGCGGCCCTGGAGCTCGCCTACATCCAGCGCCGTGACTACCGCCAGACGGCCGCCGACCTCGGTGTCACCGGGGACGAAGCCAGGCGCCGGCTGCGGCTCGGACTGCAACTGCTGTCCACCGCCGCCGCCCGGACACCGGCGGGCTCGTCACCGCCCGGCTACGGACCCGCGTCATGAGCGGGTCCGACGGCGGCGACGACCGAAACGGGCAGGCGCCGGCCGAACGGCGCATACCCGGCCCGAGGGCGGCCGCGGACGACCGGGAGTACCTGCCACCGGCGGAGCCCGCCCCACCGGTGCCGCCGGATCCGCCAGCCCCACCCGCGCTCCCTCACCGGGTCCTGAAGTCACTGCTCGGAGCCTGGGCCCTGGCCGCCTGCTCCGCCGAGGAGACCGCGGCGGTGGAGGAACACCTCACGGGGTGCGCCCGGTGCGCGGACGAGGCCCTGCGGCTGCGCGACGCCGTGGGCCTGCTGCACACCGACGGCACGCTGGACCTGGACCCGATGCTGCGCTCCAGGGTCCTGGAGGGTTGCCTGGGGCGCCGTCCGGCGCGCATCCCGGTGCCGGACTGGGCCGTCCCGTACGACGCGGAGACCGCCAGGCTCGACGCGCTGCTGCGGGACATCGGCGACTCGGAGTGGCACGCGCCGGTGCGGCTGAAGTGGTTCGAGGGCGACCACCAGGTGAACCGCAAGACCACGGTCGCGGGAGTCATCAGCCATCTGATGGCGGTCGACGGCCTGGTCTCCAGGGCACTCGGCCTGGACGACCCGCTCGGCGGCGGCGACAGGCCGCTGTCACCGACCGAGCGCACCGAGGCGCACTGGTCGGCAGCCCACCGCCCGCCCACCCGGACCGTGCGGGGGCCGTGGCGCGAACAGAGTCACGCCCTCGTGCGCACGGTGTCCTTCGCGGGCCGCGGCGTCGCCGAACTCTCCGTCCCGTACGGCGGCTTCGCCCTCCCGCTGCAGGACTCGCTCCTGGAGCGGGCCTTCGAGTGCTGGGTGCACGGCGAGGACATCGCGGACGCGGTGGACTATCCGTACGAGCCGCCGTCGGCCGCCCACCTCCACCGGATGATCGACCTCGCGGCCCGGCTGCTGCCCGCCACCCTGGCCGGGCGCCGTCGTGCGGGTCTGGCCTCGCCCGCCCGCCAGCTCGTCAGCGCGGGAGCACCGGGCCGCTCCCTCCACCTGGAGGTCGAGGGCCGCGGCGGCGGCGACTGGTACATCGCGCTGGACTCACCGGCCGCCCTGGGCTCCCCCGACCACACGGTCGCGCAGGTGGCACTCGACGGTGTGGAGTTCTGCCAGCTGGTCGCGGGCCACGTGCCCCCGGTGGAGGCGGCCGCCGGGCAGGAGGGCGACCGCGAGGCCATCCGCGACGTGCTGTTCGCCGCGGCCTCGCTCAGCAGGCTGTAGGGGCCTGGCAGACCGGGCTAGCCAGGCACCCAGCAGACCCCCCGCCTGCAGGTTGCCCGCGACAGACCAGCGCACGGCCACCTAGGGAGCCGGGACCGCTGCCAGGCGGGCGGAACAGGCTGAGCGGACGGTCGCGTTGTCATCGGGGGCCTGCGCGCTGAGAGGCGATGGACACCGCGCCGATGCGGGGTGGGCGGCCGCGATCCGGCCTCGCTCGCTACGGAGAGCGAACGGGTCACGGCCGCCCGGGTGTCGAAACGGCAGGGGTCAGAGGGCCGCCGCGGTGTGCTTGGTGCGACTCCTGCGGCGGTGCAGAGCGAACGCTCCGCTTGCCGCGCCCGCGGTGAGGAGGCCGGCGACGAGGGCGATCGGCAGCGCCGGGGAGGCCGAACTGCTGTCGGCGACGTTCTGCGCGTTGAGGTCCTGTACGTACGGCGGGTACGGCGTCTTGTCGGAAACGGCCGTGGTAGCCCCGCTGTGGTGAGGGATCCTCTTCACCGACTTGACCGAGCCGTCCATGTTCAGCAGCACCTGCTTGTTGTTGGGGTGGCGGAAGTCGAACATGCCGCTCAGGCTGCCGGCCCGCTGGTCGAAGGAGGCGTCGCCGATGCGGCCGGCGTACCAGTTGTTCTCGATGAACTTGGTGATCGACGCCTGCTCGGTGGCGGTGTGGTCGACCTTGTTGACCTTGCTGTAGGGGGAGATGACCAGCAGGGGCTGCCGGGTGCCAGGTCCGCAGCGGTCCGCGTAGCCACCCTTGGCGGCCGGGCCCGCCTGGCAGGCGGCGCTGTCGAGAGCCTTGCCGTTGGAGCCGGCCGTGGAGTCCTTGGAGCCGTTGAGGACCTTGGAGGTGACGTGGTCGTACCAGCCGTCGGAGTCGTCGTAGGTGACCACGACCGCGGTGGACTTCCACTCAGGTGACTGCTGGAGCGCGTTGATCTCCTTGACCAGGAAGTGCTGCTCGTCGACGGGGTCGGAGTAGCCGGCGTGGCCGTCCTGGTACTCGGCGGCCTTCAGGAAGCTCACCGCGGGCAGGTTCCCGGCCTTCAGGGCCGCGTCGAAGTCGGTCAGGTCGTAGTTGTGGTTGGCTCGCCCGCTGTGCCCGACCTCGGCGATGTTCTTCGGGGCGAGGTGGTGCGGGTTGGCCGTCGACTTGTAGTAGGCGAACGGGTTGTGGTGGGGGCTGTAGTCCTCCACCGCCGCGCCGCCGACGTTGGTGTGGGTGGTGCCGGCGCACTTCGCGTAGTCGCCGCTGGTTCCGTCCCAGGCGGTGGACGGGCGGAAGCCGCTCTGGAACCAACCCCAGCTCACGTCTTTGGAGTTGAGCAGGTCACCGATGTTCTTGCCCTGCATCGCCGCGAGCGCGCTGGTGGAGGTGTGGTCCTTGTCCGCGCAGTCGTCGTAGGCCGGGTCGGGGTCGTTGATGAGCGTGCCCACACCCTTGGCATCCGGGGAAATCACGGCGTACGAGTCGGGCTTCGTGGTCTGCTTCGGGTTCTCCGTGCCGGAGGCCGGGTCGACCGAGACGACGCCGTGGGTCTGACCGGAGACCAGGTTCAGCGCGCCGGGAGTGGAGGGGCCGTAGACCGAGCTGAACGACTTGTCGTTGAGGGCGTACTGCTGGGCGTAGTTCCACAGGCCGGTGACGGTGTTGCCGTCGTAGTAGTCCATCACCAGGCCGGGCTCGCCGAACAGCCCGGTGCACTTGCTGACCTCGGTGTTCTCGACGTACTTGTCGGCCTTGCCGCCGTTGGCCGCGTACTGCTCGGGGCCGTAGGAGTGGTTCTGGTCGCAGGTCATGGCCTGCGCGCTGGACAGCCGCTTGGGCGCGTAGAGGTTCGGGTTCGTTTTCAGCAGACCGGAGTTGAGGAGGTTGTTCGTCTTCGGGGTGTGCGCCGCGGCCTTGAAGTTCGTGCCGTCGGTGTTCGCGGCCTTGGGGTAGGTGGCGAAGTAGTGGTCGAACGACACGTTCTCGTCGTAGATCACGACCACGTGCTTGATCGGCGTCGCGGTGCGCGTGGCGGAGATGCCGTGGCCGCCGTGCGCGGGGGCGGCGAAGGCGGGGGCGGCGCCGCCCGCGGTCGCCAGGACGGCGACGCCGAGCAGGGCGCCCACGCGAGCCAGCCGGCCTCGCGTGCCGGGGGTTCTACCTGTGCCGATCATGCTGTCTCGCCTTTCGAGTGCACTGCGTTCCGCTGCCACGACATCCGTGGTCATGGCACCTGCGGGGGGGAATGTCCTCAATGCTGAGGGAGCGGCAAGGCGGGTGAGCGAACGGCCGGTCAAGAACGTCCCATGGTCCTTCAGGGAATTGCCCATGGTCTTTTAGTCTGTTCTTGACCGGTACGGGTGGGCGGGATCAGGCCAGCAGTCCCCGTCCCAGCCAGTCGGACGCGTCCCGGACGCCGGGCAGGGCGAAGAAGTAACCGCCGCCGAACGGGGTGATGTAGTCGGCCAGCGGCTCGCCGGCCAGCCGCTTCTGCACGGTCTCGAACTGGCGGGCCAGGTCCTGCTGGTAGCAGCAGAACATCAGGCCCATGTCGAGGTTGCCGTTGCTGTCCAGACCCCGGTCGTAGTTGTAGCTGCGGCGCAGGATGCACTGGTCCTCGGTGGCCGAGGTGCGTGGGTTGGCCAGCCGGATGTGGCTGTCCAGCGGGATCACGTCGCCCTTGGGATCCTGGGCGTACTGGGGGGCGTCCTTCTCATGGCGTCCGTCCAGCGGGGCGCCGGTGTCGCGGGCACGGCCGAACATGCGCTCCTGTTCGGGGAGAGAGACCCGGTCCCAGAACTCCACCAGCATCCGGATCAGCCGGACGACCTGATAGCTGCCGCCGGTCGCCCAGCCGGGCTCGCCGCCGCCGGCGCCCACCCATACCAGGCGGTCCATCTCACGGGAGTTGCCCATGTCTGGGTTGGCGGTGCCGTCCATGAAGCCCAGGTGGTTGCGCGGGGTGCCGGACGGGCGGGGTGGGCTGACGAAGCCGTCCATCCGCCAGCGCGCCTGCATGCCGCCGCGGGTGTGCCGGGTGACGTCGCGCAGGGCGTGCAGAACGGTGTCCGTGCTCGCGGCGCAGAACTGCACGCTCAGGTCGCCGTGGCACCAGGCGGCATCCAGGTCGTCGTCCAGGAAGGACGGCATGGCGGTGAGCCGGTGCGGCTTGCGGCTCTTCAGGCCGTAGCGGTCGTCGAACAGCGAGGCACCGACACCGACGGTGACGGTCAGGTGGTCGGCCGGGATGTCGGTGCCCAGGGTGCCGGAGTCCTTGGGCGGGGCGGTGATGCCGAGCGAGTCCGGGCTGCCGCCGGCGGTGAGGGAGCGGGCTCGGTGGGTGAGCGTGCGCAGCAGGTCGGTCAGTTCGCGGCGGTTCTCGGCGGTGGCGTCGAAGGAGACGAGAGCGGTGGCGCGTTGCGCCGGGGCGGTGATCCCGGCCTGGTGGCGGCCGTGGAAGGGCACGCTCGCGCTCGTACGCTCCGGTGCGGCGGTGGCGGCGGCCCGGTCGGCGGCCACGAGTCCGGTGCCGGCCACGGCGGCCGCGCCGGCCAGGAAGCCTCTGCGGCCCACGGTGCTCACGCGGTCCTCCGTGCGTCGGTGAGGGCGGCGACGTTCGCCAGTCGCTCCACCAGTTCTCCCAGATCGGCGTCGGTCTTCTCCCGCTGGGCGCGGGTGAGACCGGCCAGCGGGGTCCAGTGGTCGTCGTGGTCGAAGCCGTCGAGCGTGTGCCGGGTGCGGTCCATCCAGGAGTCGAGCCCGGCGAGGCCGGTGTCGCGGGTCTTCAGCAGCGGGCGCAGATAGCCGAGGAGCGCGCGGGTGCCATCGAGGTTGGCGCGGGCGGTGGCCAGGTTGGTGCCGCTGCCGTAGTCGGTGCGGCCGGTCAGCTCGAACTGCATGGTTTTCTCCAGGATCTCGTGCGCGCGCAGGCCGACGTCGGCCGGGTCCATCCGCTGGTCGGGCCAGCTGCCGCGCAACGCGTGTACGTCCGTGGCGAGCCGGTCGGCAGGGCCGCGCAGACTGCTCTCCGACTCGCCGTGCCACAGCCCGTACTCCACGCGGTGGAACCCGGCGAAGTCCTTGTCGCGCACCCCACCGGACAGTCCGGCCGTGGTCCCGTTGATCGCGGCGTCGGCATCGCCGAAGGTGCCGTAGGCCGCGCCCATCCGCTCGTACACCAGGTGCGCGGGCATCCAGGCGGCACGGGCCGCGGCGAGGTCCCCGCGGTCCACGGCGGAGCGCAGCACGTCGGTCTTCCGCGCCAGCTCGACGGTGCGGCCCTGGATCCACTTCTGGTAGGCCAGTGTCAGCGGGATGAGGTCCTGCTGGGAGACGGGCACGGCAGCGGGACCGCTGGTCACCGTCGAGCCGGTGAGGCGCACGGTGGGGCCGGTGACGGCGTCGGCGTCATCGGGCAGGCACTTGAAGGCGTACAAGCCGTTTCCGAGCGTCACCGGCATCGAGCGGACGGTATCGGGGGCAAGCCCCTCGACCTCGCCGTAGACGGCGCCGGTCCTCGGGTCGGTCAGGTACACCTCGGCCGCCGTGCTGGAGGTGTTGCTCAGGTCGAACACCTGGCGCCCGGGCTCCGGGTGGGTCCAGCCGCGGCCACAGCCCGAGGCTGCGACCTCGACGGTAGTGTGGCGCAGGCCGTCGGCCGGAGTCGGCTTGTGGGCGCTCGTGCTGGTGCCTCCCGCCGCGAGCACACCGGCCGCCGCGGCTACCAGAGCGCCGCCCGCGAGCAGCGCGGTGCGCTGCCGAGCGGAGTTGCGGGGTGCAGGCGGTACGGGGCCGGCTTCGGTGTCGAGGGCGGCTTCGGGCACGTCGGGCCTCCGGGGGAGTCGTACGAATTGAGGCGGCGCAGATGAGCCTAAGCGGGCCGAACGGGCCGCAACCGCGTTCCTGACCAGGTCCTGACCATAGGAAAAGCCAGAATTCGTCCGCAGTTCATCCAGCCATCTGGCGGCGCCACGACCGGTGAGGCTTCGACAGTGCGGCGATAACCATAGGTGCCTAGGGATTGAATGTATCGAGCGCGTTGGGCACTTCGGCCGGTGCCCGCCAGGCGTAAAGGCCCGCCGTGGTGGGCAGTTCGGTGACCGCAGTATCCAGAGTGCATGGCGTGGAGAGCAGGTCGGTTTCGGCCTGCCGGTCGTCGCCGACGCCGGATACGGCGACGCCACCGGCTTTCGCGAGGGCCTGACCGAGCGCGGCCTGACCTACGCGGTCGCGGTCA